>JAWJLM010000007.1 GCA_040191315.1 Bacillaceae bacterium S4-13-56
TTTGGAAAATCAATAGCAAATCGTGCCCCTACGTTGTTTCTATCTATCTTGGGCCGTAAGTAGGGTACCAAGGTTGTTCCTTAAAGAAAATAGATACTTATGCCACGAACAGTTGGATTATTTTATTGAATTGCATAACCGAGAGATTGCATGGCTAAAACAATCACAAAGCAACACATTGCGTTGGTTTATCGCATAAAACAAACCTGATTGGTCATAGAAGTTGGAACGAGAAGCATATCAAAAGTCTTTCTAGGCTTGTTGAGAGTAGTGTAGTGCTGTTGTATTTTATTATAAATAATGGAGATCAAAAACAAATAGCTCAAATACCAGTCAAAGTTAAAGAACAATTCTATAATGCTTAGGAATTTGCCGAAGTATGTGGCGTTTCAGCCCAATTAGTACGCAGAGAATGCGCAAATAAAATTTATTAAAGCAAAAAAGGGACAAAAAAAATACTTCGTTTATAAAAGATAGTGAATGAAAAACCCAATCTGCAGTCGCTAGTTTGAAAATAAAAAAGAAATGTGGTCTCAAATAGAGGAAGGCAGAAATAAATTGAATGATAGCGAAGAGTTGATAGAAAATTTACAAGAGATTGAAGCAAAAAGAAAGAAGTAGGAAAAATGAGCCGTTATTTAATCGACAAACATAATCCGTTTTTATATAGAAGGTAACAAAGAAGTCGACTTATATAAACAATTGTAAAAGTAATTGCGATACTTTGTTTCTTTCAATCGTTACTGTAGGAGAATTGAGATCACAAACAGATGAAGTAAAAGACAAACATAAATTTGATTTAAGGCAAATAATATTTGGTTTTATCCAATCGAAAGAACTAACTCGATACCCTTCAGATTTGTTTTACCAGAGAATAAATATGCTTAAACGTTGAAAAATATTGATTGACAACTATTTAAGTAAAAAAAATTACAAAGAAATGTACTAATTAAATGAATATTATGGGAAATGCTAAGTCATTCTTTTAACTATGAATGGAAAATTTTATTTAATCTCAAAAAGAGATGGAGGATAAGGTTTGGCAAATCATAATAATCTTTTTAAAGAGGTCCATTTAGTAGATTTTGATGATTCTGCTCGAACTAAATACTGGCGTGAATTGGGAGTAAGAATAGATTCTAACAAGGGAAAAAACCCAGATGAACTTACCTCTATTATAACGAATCGACTTAGTAGCTATTCAGTAGTAGCTATCAAACCCGCTATATTCTAATTGCTTATAAAGTCTAGCAAAGAACCGGTATCTCGTGATAGTAAAAAAGCTAGAAGAAAATTTTAAAAAAACTTCCTTCTAGCTTTTAACTGGGCTAGCTGGATTCGAACCAGCGGTTCACGGAATCAAAATCCGCTGCCTTACCACTTGGCTATAGCCCAACGACCTTACAAACATTATTATGGTCGAATATCTTTTTTTTATGCAAACAAACTTAAATTCACTCAGCTTGCATGGGAGGATAGGTTACTGTTACTGTTCTTTGACTATTATCGTTTAAACGGAAACGGTAAGCTATTGTTATTTTGTCATTGGAACAGGTTGTTGAAAAGTTTGTAATACCCGAAGGAAGAGATAGTTCATTGGTAGTTGAAATACAGGGGTTAGATGCGAAGATTAATGATTCCGACATCTGAAATAACGTCTCAAACTCATAATCTCTTTTTATAAATGCTGTCATTTCAATCATTTGTTTATATTGGGCAAGAAGAGAAAATAAAATAAGAAAGGTTAATGTACAGGTAAGAAGAACTAATGGGAAAGCAAACCCCCTGGAATTATTAGGGCAGGTGATATGACTTTTCATAGCTAACTCCCTTCTTGTCGACAATTAGCACAGACAGTTCGTGTTGAGAAGGTTTGGAAAAACGGAGATTTGAAATGGAATAAAGAAGTGGTTCGTGCCCAGTAAAATTCACTCTTCTTCGAACAATATCTCCATATTTTTCAATGGAGACTATTTCTCCAGAGGGTTTTGTAATTAAGAGCTGAGTAGAGGTTATATTCGTTTTTTGTGAACCTTTTATTTCAAAATAAATAAACTCAAACAATTGATGAACTTCTATTGTTTGATTGTTATTTAGATCATCTAGAGAAAAAAACAGCCGATACAAAAAAGGGAGTGAGGTCATAATAATTAAAGTAATCATAAGACTAAGAAGTGTCTCAATTAGGGAAAATCCCTTCTCTGATCTATTAGTATGGTATCCCATAAAAAACAATCTCCTTCCTTATGTTTCGATAAGACACCCACCTGATTTCTCCCCTAATAAAAATATCCTCTTCGAAAAAACTCATTTCTCCTTCTGTTTGATGATATAAAATTTTATGATCGATTGGATCCTCCTCCACTGGTAAGGAAGTGGATAGATGATCATATAAATGTTCTTGCAATTGATATATAAAATGCTGTTCAATTTCAAGTTCTCTATATTCTAATAATAGGATGCGGAAAATGGGTAGGGTTACTAGGATAAGGGTCATATAAAGGGTGAAAGAGAGTACAGTATCCCAAAAAGTAAATCCATTAGGATGTTTTTTCAATATGCAGTCGCCCCTTTCCTAGAGGAAAAATAAATTTATAAGTTCCCAGGGTTGTTGTTAATTCAAAGGTTCCGGGAAAACGATTTTGCCCCAAAAAGGAAAAATAAAGAGGGTTCTGAAACGTACGTAAGTCCACCTTCCATGAGGGAGGAAAGCTTTTTGATTTTTTTAATCCACTTGATGCTGTATCACTTATGTAATACCTATGTTTTGCAACATCAATGGTTAAATAATCTATATCTTGTTCTGTAATGGAACGTTTTTGCAGCCACAAAACATCTTGCTCGAACTCCTTAAAAAAATATTGCTGTTGAATGGAATCGTATAATTTGAAAGACAATGGGACGGTTAACAGTAAGAGCACAGAAAGAAAGGTTAGGGACAGGATGACTTCAAGTAGAGTGAAGCCATTTTTCTTATTTTCACTCAGGTGTTCCAACGGTAGCAGCAACCTTTGTTACAGTTCCATCGGCCTGTAATTCTAAAGCATCCCCATTAGGACATTCGCTGGAACTGATGTATTTATCAGTTTCTAAAACATTAATACTAGCAGGATAATCACCTCCATTTTCCATACGATAAGCCTGTACCTGAGCTTCAGCTAGTCTAATAAGAGCCTCGCAACCCTTATCTTCCACTACTTTTGTATTGGTTGTAATATTAGGAATGGTTATTATCAACAATACTGAAATTATTAACAAAACAATAAGCATCTCAATAAGGGTAAATCCTTTTTCGTTTCGTATTTTCATAAAATATCATCCTTTCTAGATTGTCTGCATCCACTGAAATAGTGGGAGTAATATCATTAAATATATAAAAATAATGGAACCAGCTAAAAGAAAAAACGATAGGGGTTGAACCCAAGAAATATACTTTAAGGTGTTTTCATGAATTGTCTCGATAATGAAATAACCATAATTTTGAAGATCTTTCCCCAAGGATCTAGTTTCTTGACCGTGTTGAATCACAATACTTAATTGTGAATCCAATAACTTTATTTCTCGGACTACATTACCTAACTGTTCGCCTTCCAACAGCCTTTGGTATAAGTAGGATGTACAATATTGGACATAGGGCAAATTATTCTCCTTTCTTAACAGCTGTAAGGAGTCTTTAATTGTTAGTCCTCCTTCAATGTAAAGTCCCAATTGTGTTGTGAAATGGAAGGTAACTTTTTGCTTCACTCCCTTCCATAAGAAAGGTATTTTAGAGAGAATAGTAATTTTTCTTTGGACAGTAAGACGATTTGATACAATAGTCCACGACAGATAAAGGAATACACTGAAAAGGAGTAGGAATAAAAAAGAGTTAAACAGAAATGAGAAAATACTCATCCATAAGGAAAATGAATTATTTTCTAATTGTTGAAAGCTTTCAAATAGAAGAATGAATTGAGGAAACAAGGCTAGTTTTAGGAAGCTGAATAGAAATAACATAACGATACAAAGAAGAACGGGATAGCTAAGGGCTTTTTTATACTTTTGGTGAAGGAGGAGGTGTTCTTGTAATAAAGTTGTGGCTTTTTTAAGTTGATGCGACAAGTCACCTATGACCTCTGTAGTATATAGAAAAGCCAATGTGTCATTGTTAAAACCAATATGCCTAAAAGCATCGTATAAGGAATCACCTTCTAACAAACTATTTTGGATATGGTCTAAAATTTCCTTAGGTATCTCTGTGTCAAGCTTGATTAGTTGTAATGCCTTTTGAAGTGGATATCCCTGCTCCAGTAAATCAGCAAGCCGTTTTAATAACCGCTGCTGCTGTTTTAATGTGAGATTTTTAGAGGGTTTTTTTCTAAAGTTGAGATTCATTAATGAAGCCAAGGGCATACGCTTTCCTCCTTATGTGATAAAATGAATGAAAATAAGGGAGAAGGTAAGGAGAATGGCCTTGAATGGCTCTCTCAAGGACAGGACCATCGAGCATCTCTAGGATGGCCACTCTTTTTTGGAGTGGATCTGTTTCGAGGCTATTTTTGGGAGTCAAAGTGATTAGTTGTTGGGAAGCTATAGCAACTAGTACCTGAGAAAGATCATTCGAGGATACGCCAAGATCCTCCATTCGAAAAATGGCTCCAAATGTATTTTTAGCGTGTAGAGTTGTAAGAACAAGGTGTCCGGTATAAGCGGCCTGTACAGCGAATTTGGCGGTTTCCCGATCTCTTATTTCTCCTACCATCAAAATATCTGGATCATGCCTCAAGGCAGCTTTTAATCCGGTTTGATAAGTAATACCTGCATTTTCATTTACTTGGACTTGAATAGCATTATCAACTATTTTTTCAACTGGATCCTCTAAGGTAATCATTTGATAGGTATGGTTTTGAATAAGATATTCCATTAGGGCATACAATGTTGTGGTTTTTCCGCTCCCAGTTGGTCCAGTCAGTAGAATAAGCCCAGAAGGATTTTCAATCCATCGTAAGATTTTTAATATTTGCGTAGGAAATAAAAATAAATCGAGTAATGATGATTTTGATCTTAAAGGAAGAAGTCGAATGGCTAACGATTCAGTGGGTGCCGCGGGAAGCGTGGATAAACGAAGCGAGTAGGGCATCTGATTGATTTGGATGGACAAGACCCCATTTTGAGGTTTTCTTGTTTCACCGATATCCATTCCTGAGAGGAATTTTAGGTGCGATAAAATTTTTGAATAGTCTTTTGGGGTATAGTGTGCTTCTTCAGTGCGTATCCCATTTGCACGGAAGTACACTTTAATATGCTGTCCAATGGGGAGAAAATGAATATCTGTTACCTCTAGTGTTACAGCTTTTTTCCAAAGCTCTTGAAGCATAAATTCAATTGTTTTCAATAAAAAATCACCTCCGTAATTATTACTCCTAAAAATAATTCGCCGTTTTTCGTTAAAATCCTTCAAGAAAAAATAAAAAGGAGAGAAATTTATGTCGACTATTTACTTAGTTGGTTTTATGGGTAGTGGAAAATCGACTGTTGGTAAGCTATTAGGGGAAAGACTTGGAATCGACTTTTATGATCTCGATGAGGAAATTGAAAAAATGACAAAACAATCCATCCCTGAGATTTTTCAAAAAGTAGGAGAAGAAGGTTTTAGAAGATATGAATCCGAACTACTAAAAAACATCTCATCTTCCAAACCAAAAATTATTGCAACCGGTGGAGGAGTAGTTGAGAAACAGGCAAATCGGATATTCATGAAAGAAAATGGAATTGTGATTTATTTACATACTGAATTCAAGTCCATTGAAAAAAGACTTGAGAATGATGAAAATCGACCTCTATGGAGCAAATCCTTTGAGGAAAAAAAAGCGCTTTATATTAGGCGATTAACATTATATGAAGATTGTTCCCATAAGAAAATTCACACCGACCAACTCTCACCAAATACAATCGCTGAGAAAATTTCAAGGATTATGAGGGAAGAGTATTGGATAGAATAAAATTGAGGTGAGAATTATGTCTGGAAATGATATTGTTAAATACATGACTCAAGAACTTGTTCGAAAGTTAGATATGCCTCAAGAAGAAAGAAAAAAGGCGCGCGAGCTTCGAAAATCTGAAAGTGTAACAAGTTATAGTAAATGGTTTGGGGTTATTCCATTTGGGTTGCGAATGATGTTTCAACGTAAAAAAAGAAGAGGATAGGAGGCCTTTCCTTTTATGTTTAGCTCCAGCGGAAAAGCTTCCTCGAGTAATCTTCGAAGTTTTTGCCCCGGGTAATCGCAGGAAGGAGAGCTTTTAGAGCTACTTTGCACGAAGAAAAAGCTTGCTTTTTCGAGGATGTAGGTCACGTCGGCGTCGTCACACGATGTGACGGTTTTAGCCGACGATCCCTAATCTAAGGTGAGGGCCATCGCCTTACGTCGATGGCCACAAGAAATGCTTCTAAAGAATTTACTTCGCAGAAACAAGTGTTTTTCTTGTTTCGAAGGGCACTTGCGCTTTTCTTAGAGCTCTTGGCTGCTTTTCTCTGTTAAATAGATGATCCCTCCGTTGATAACGGAGATATCAATTCTGGGATAGAATCTTTCTTTTAGCGCTTCTTCTTCCTTTTTTAATTTTTCTTCCCACTCTTCTCCTTGGCGCTCCTCATAAAAATAGCGTAGCAGTTTAAGTTCATCTTCCCATCTTTTTTTAGCTTCCAAGGCCCAATCCATTGGTTTTTCTTCAAGCAAATCTTTGATTCTGTTTTCAATACGTCTCAAGCCTGAAATAGGTTTAATAATTGGCGTTAGCTGGAATGCATAATCAGGAATGGTCGATTGGATAGGTTTGTTACGTATGCTTTCCATAAAATTACCTATCATTTTCCCGTTTGTTAATTGAAGGCCTACCGAATACATTTCCTCTTTCTTAATATGACAACGATACTGCACTTTCATATTTACCATTAACCATGGAATTAGAGGGTACTGGTCAAAAGGAGAAGCGCTAGGGTTTTCGTAGGCACGTACAAATTTCGTATTCTCCAATAAAAGATTAAATATCTGGTGTAATCGGGGAGATCCAAAGTGTATCCATTCCCCTTTTTTTCTATCTTCCATCTTTTTTGTGTAAAAGGTAACCTTCATGGGATCCCCTTTACGACCCATTTTACGTACATAATGCCAATAGAATGGGCGGTTCATTAACTTTTCGTCCATTTCTTCTGTTAATTGAACTGCTAGAGCCCCATCCTCCACTTCTTCTACCTCACATTGTTGTTGAGTAAAGAAATCTTGAATGAATTTATGAATAGTTTCTTGCTTCATACTCCTGCTCCTTTTTCTGCTGAGTATAGGCGATAACCGATGATAGGTTTTCCATCTTGATTTTTGCTTCTCCTACAGATTCAGAAGATGCAAAGATTGAGGACACTTCTTCTTCAATATTACTGATATTTAACTCTTGGAGGACATCATCAAGATCACCAATGACACGTTCAAATAATTGGATTTTCTCATAAAGGAGTGTTAAAACCTGATCTTCAACCGTGTCTTTGATAGCAAAGTTATAAATATGAACGTCTTCTTCCTGACCAAACCTGTGAATTCGCCCAATTCTCTGTTCCAGTCGCATAGGGTTCCAAGGCAGATCATAATTGATCATGTTATGACAGAATTGAAGATTAATCCCTTCACCTCCTGCCTCAGTAGCAATTAAAACTTGCGCATGTTGTTTGAAAAGCTGCTTCATCCAATCCTTTTTACTTCGCTTGAAGCCTCCACGAAATGGAACGGAAGATATCCCGTGTTGTTGTAAGAACCATTGTAAATATAACTGTGTTGCACGGTATTCCGTAAAGATGATAAATTTCTCATTTTCGGGTTCCTGTTGGATGAGCTCGATCACCCGTTTAGCCTTGGAGTGATGTGGCATTTGTTCTATTTTACTGGCTAGCTCTTCAAAGAACTTTCTACGGTTTTCTGAAAGGTCTTCTTTCTTAAACTGCTCTCTTAATGTCATATAACAAGCTTCTCGACTTGAACAAAGTTCCCGGAGTAAGGTTAGATTTAGGAATGAAGTTCTCTCTTGCTTGTTGGTTGATAAAAAATCATAGACTTGTTTTTCTTCTTCTGAAAAATCGATGGTAATATTCTGCACCTTTCGCTTAGTCCAATCTAACCCAGTTTGCTGACGGCTGTTTCTCACCATCACATGTTGAATGAGTTGTTTCAGATAGGCATCCTCTTTCAATTTAGATCGATGATTTCCAAAGTGATCTGTAAATTGTTCATAGGTACCTAGATGCCCTGGTTTTAATATTGTTACTAAGTTAAACAACTCTGACAGCTTGTTTTGCACAGGAGTTGCCGTTAGAAGGAGACAATAGGTTTTATTCAGCTGTTGACAAAACTCATAATTTTTCGTTTTATGGTTCTTTAGTTTATGAGCCTCATCAATAATCACCATGTCATAATGTTGTTCTAATATTTGTTGTCGGTGACCGTCCCTTTTAGCAGTGTCAATCGAGGTTACAAAAATATCATGTTGGTCCCAGTTATATCCTTTTCGATAAGCGGCAGCAGGGATATAAAATTTTTGTTGCAACTCATTAACCCATTGATTTACAAGTGAAGCGGGAGCTAGGATCAGTATTTTTTTGACGAGGCCGCGAATCATGTATTCTTTCAAAATAAGACCTGCTTCAATCGTTTTTCCTAGCCCAACCTCGTCAGCAAGAATAGCTCTTCCATTCATATCCTCAATCACCTTTTGGGCACATTCCACTTGGTGGGGAAGAAAGTCTACTTGTGGCAAGTGGCTTGGACATTGGAGCCCTTTAAATTCAGGCACTAATAAATGTTGGGCTGTATCGTATGCCATTACAAAGGACTCCCATGAAGATACAGACCCACCGTTGTCAAGCCTGTCGGTGATTACTTCTGAATAGTCCTCTTGGTATGTAATGGGAATCATCATTGTATCAACTCCATATTCTAGCTAAGATTTTAAAAATTCATCCCTATTTGAAAAAAGATGTGATATAATGACCTTGAAATTGGCACATAACAGTCACAAATAGCAGTAAGATATAGTATAACCAGTTTTTTGTAATTTAATAGTTGCGAATGACTGTAAGGGGAGAGATCACAGACAGAAAAGGATGGATGTGACGCCGAAGGAGCAAGCTTAATAGCGAATCTCTCAGGCAAAAAGACTCTTGCAGGACGCTCCTCTGGAGAGTGCCTAGAATAGGCCACCCAAGAAGACAATAGTGTTCCTGAATTAATCAGGTATTTCTATGAAACTTTCTGGTAAATGGACAGAGAATTCTTATGTTTCTTGAGAATTCTCTTTTTTTATTGTCTAAAAACAAAGAGAAAGGGTTGGTTGAATGGATGAATTAAAGAAAAGCCCGTTATATCCGGTTTATCAAGAGATGGGAGCCAAGACAATTGACTTTGGAGGTTGGGATCTGCCTGTTCAGTTCACTGGAATCAAAGAAGAGCACCATGCAACACGTCAGGCAGCTGGACTATTTGATGTTTCACATATGGGAGAAATAAGTGTAGAAGGGAGTGGTAGCACAGCTTTTTTACAGCTTTTATTGACCAATGATCTATCCAAACTGGCTGTAAACCGTGCTCAGTATACCCTTATGTGTTATGAAAACGGCGGAACAGTAGATGATTTATTAGTTTATAAGCAGGGAGAAGAAAAATACTTATTAGTTGTTAATGCGGCAAATACAGAAAAGGATTTTGAATGGATAAAGCAACATGCCTCAGATGAGGTTTTAATAAAAAATAAGTCCGAAGATTATTTCCAATTAGCTGTTCAGGGCCCAAGAGCTGAACAAATCTTACAGCGGTTGACTTCAGAATCTCTTAGTGAAATCTCCTTTTTCCGTTTTAAAGACAGAGTTAAACTTTCGGGATTAGAAAATGAAGTTATGATCTCAAGAACTGGATATACAGGGGAAGACGGATTCGAAATTTACGGTGATCCTAGTGATGCCGTTGCATTATGGAAAAAGCTATTAGAAGTAGGTAGTGAGGATGGTATACTACCTGTTGGACTAGGGGCAAGGGATACCCTTCGATTTGAAGCAACCCTTCCTCTATATGGGCAAGAATTGTCCTCTGAGATTACGCCTATAGAGGCTGGATTAGGTTTCGCTGTTAAAACAAATAAAGAAGAAGACTTTATTGGAAAGTCTGTACTTAAAGAACAAAAAGAGAATGGACCTAATCGAAGGCTCGTTGGTCTTGAGATGATTGAAAAGGGCATTCCTCGTCATGGATATTTGGTATTTGATGGCGAAAAGGAGATTGGGTTTGTAACAACTGGAACACAATCACCTACCCTTGAGAAGAATATAGGGCTAGCACTTGTGCCAGTTTCTTATGCTGAGGAAGGCAGAGAAGTGGAAGTCCAAGTGAGAAAAAGAAAGTTAAAAGCTAAGGTCATTTCCACTCCATTTTATAAAAGAAAATAGACAGGGGGAGAAAAACATGAGTACTTTTCGTTATTTGCCAATGACAGAAAGTGACCGAAAGGCTATGCTTGAAACCATTGGAATTTCTTCAACAGAAGAATTATTTAAAGACATTCCCGAAAAGGTTCGTCTGAGAGAGCCTCTAAACTTAAAGCCTGCAAAGAATGAGCAAGATCTTCTTAAGGAATTGTCACAGCTTTCTAAGCAAAATGTAACGACAAAAAGTCATGTTTCTTTTTTAGGAGCGGGAGTATATGATCACTCCATTCCTACAGTTGTTGATCATGTGATATCTAGGTCCGAATTTTATACGGCTTATACACCGTATCAACCTGAAATATCTCAAGGGGAGCTTCAAGCGATTTTTGAATTTCAAACCATGATTTGCGAGTTGACCGGTATGGAAGTAGCGAACTCTTCTATGTATGATGGGGGAACCGCTTTGGCAGAAGCCGTAAATTTGAGCGCGGGTCAAACAAGAAAGAAAAAGGTAATCGTTTCTAAAGCGATTCACCCTGAATCTATTGAGGTCATTAAAACCTATACAAAGGGTCCTGGTTTAGAGATTGTTGAGGTCGAAGTGAAAGATGGAAGAACCGATCTAGATGCTATTCAACAGGAATTAGACGATGATACAGCTGCTGTTGTTGTACAGTACCCTAACTTCTTTGGTCAAGTTGAACCTCTTCATGAACTTCAGAAACTCCTAGAGGACAAAAAGGCTATGTTTATCGTTTCTAGTAACCCTCTAGCTTTGGGCTATTTATCTCCGCCAGGGGAATTCGGTGCTGACATCGTAGTTGGGGACACACAAGTGTTTGGGATACCAGCTCAATTTGGGGGACCGCATTGTGGATACTTCGCTACCACCTCAAAGCTAATGAGAAAAGTTCCTGGACGTCTAGTTGGCCAAACGACTGATGAAGAAGGACGAAGAGGATTCGTTCTTACTCTACAGGCACGTGAACAACATATTCGACGTGATAAAGCTACATCTAACATTTGCTCCAACCAAGCATTAAATGCACTAGCCAGCTCCGTGGCATTAACTGCTTTAGGAAAGCAAGGAATAAAAGAGATGGCTACAATGAATATGAAAAAAGCTAGATATGCCAAAAGTCGTCTTCAAGAAGCGGGAATTGAAATTGTATTTGAAGGATCTTTCTTTAATGAATTTGTTGTAAGATGCAAACAACCAATTCATGAAGTTCAGAATCAACTGATTGATAAGGGTTATATCGGAGGATATGATTTAGGATTACAGAATCCAACTCTAGCGAATTGTATGCTTATAGCTGTCACTGAATTAAGAACAAAGTCTGAAATTGATCAATTCGCAAAAGAAATGGGGGATATCAATGGCTAATCAGGATTTTCCACTTTTATTTGAACGCAGTCAACCTGGACGCATTGGATATAGTTTACCTGAAATGGATATACCGGAGATTGATCTTGATGGTGAGTTTGATGATCAATTTATTCGTAAAACGGATCCTGATCTTCCTGAAGTTAGCGAGCTTCAAATTATGAGGCATTATACGGCTTTATCTAAAAGAAACCATGGAGTTGATTCCGGTTTTTACCCATTAGGGTCTTGTACAATGAAATACAACCCTAAAATGAATGAAGCTGTTTCACGAATGGAAGGATTTAGCCATATTCATCCATATCAGCCTGTATCTAGTGTTCAAGGAGCAATGGAACTACTTTATGATCTCCAAATATCATTGGAAGAAATAACAGGTATGCACCAAGTAACCTTGCAACCAGCAGCTGGTGCCCATGGAGAATGGACTGGATTAATGATGATTCGTGCATTTCATGAAGCAAATGGCGACG
The DNA here is from genome assembly GCA_040191315.1 of Bacillaceae bacterium S4-13-56. NCBI lineage: Bacteria > Bacillati > Bacillota > Bacilli > Caryophanales > Bacillaceae > Bacillaceae bacterium S4-13-56. The sequence continues at coordinate 12,302 of JAWJLM010000007.1, forward strand.
TTAATCGAACCAAGGTCATCGTTCCGGACTCTGCACATGGAACAAACCCAGCTTCAGCAACTGTAGCAGGATTTGATTCTATTACAGTAAACTCAGATGAAAACGGTTTAGTAGATTTAGAGCATCTTAAGGAAGTTGTTGGTGATGATACAGCTGCTCTCATGTTAACTAACCCTAATACATTAGGATTGTTTGAAGAGCATATTTTAGAAATGGCTGAAATCGTTCATAATGCTGGAGGAAAACTGTATTATGACGGAGCTAATCTAAATGCAATTCTTGGGTATGCAAGACCAGGAGATATGGGATTTGATGTTGTACACCTTAACCTGCACAAAACCTTTACGGGTCCACATGGTGGAGGCGGGCCTGGATCTGGTCCAGTAGGTGTCACAGAAGAATTAGTTCCATTCTTACCAAAACCAATTCTTATAAAGAAGGAAAATGGGGAGTATTGGTTTGATTATGATCGTCCTCAATCCATTGGAAGAGTTAAGCCTTATTATGGGAACTTTGGAATAAATGTACGTGCGTATACCTACATTCGAACTATGGGACCAGATGGATTAAAAATGGTAAGTGAATACGCCGTACTTAATGCAAACTATATGATGAGAAAACTTGAGAAAGCTTATGACCTACCATTTAAACAGCATTGTAAACATGAATTTGTTCTTTCAGGCAAAAAACAAAAGAAGTTGGGCGTCAGAACACTAGATATAGCCAAGAGGCTGCTTGATTTTAATTATCATCCACCTACTATTTATTTCCCTTTAATCGTAGAAGAGGCGATGATGATTGAACCAACGGAAACGGAAGCTAAAGAGACTTTAGATGAGTTTATTGATGTTATGCTTCAAATCGCTGAGGAAGCTGAAAATAATCCAGAAATTGTCCAAGATGCACCTCATACAACGGTTGTTAGCCGCCTAGATGAAACCACCGCAGCAAGAAAACCAGTGCTTCGCTATATGCGATAATATTAAAAGCTCGCCGATTGGCGAGCTTTTCTTCTCGAACATTATTTTTTAATTTTCCCTGACCACTTTTTATATCCACCTTTTAGTTGATACAAATCCTTATATCCTTTACGATGCAACAAGTTTGCAGCTCTTGCTGATCGGGATCCACTTTGGCAATAGAGATAAATAGGCTTATCCTTGCGAATTTCAATAAGACGATGTTTCATTTGTGTGACTGGGATATTTCTAGCTCCTAAAATATGGCCACCTTTAAATTCTTGTGGCTCACGCACATCAATTAGTTGTGCCTTTCTATATCCTTGACGGAATTCTTCCTCTGTAAGGGTTTTAAGGAAACGTTTTTGATACCAAAAACGGTAACCGCCATAAACAATTAGAAATACAATCAAAGCAATAAGTAGCTCCAAAGTTTCCCCTCCTTTTCTCTATATTCCTTCTTATTATAGAACTCAAAAAAGAGATTGCCAAGAGCTTTTATAAAATGATTGCGAGAATCCTTCCTCATGATACAAAAGCCTTATTTATTCGACGAAGTCCTCTGTTTATTTTGAGACAGACTTAATAAAATGCTTGATTTAACAATCATGTAGCCGCTTTTTGCTCGATAAATGTTAAATGTATGGAATTGCAACCTATAAAAAAGAGGGTTTGTGCGTTTTTTTATGTGTTTTTCTTTTGTTCTTTCTTTTTATCTTGCATTTTAATAGAATTTCATGATTGACAAATTTGAAATAAATTGTTCATGACACAATATATAGTATTTTTTTAAAATATAAAGCCTATATATTGATTAGTGGCCCGTTCTATGATACCTTTAAAACAGGAATCACAGCAAGAATAAACAATCTTTTGTAGTTGACTATTATAGAAGGAGTGGTTTTACAAATGTTGAAAATTACGGAGGCGATGGCAAACCTTAATGTTGAGCGTCTTAATGAGGACATCAGATTATTTCCACAGGTTTTCCCTATCACACCAGACATGAAAACAACACATAAGGGTGTTTCTAGGCTAGTTATGCTGGATCGTTACTCTTTTAAAGACATCGAGAAAATCACCTTAACTGAAGGTGATTTCGTAGTTTTAACGATAAAGGAAGATCCCAAGTTTCCAGCGCGTGGTTTAGGATTTATCCAAGAAATTGACTGGCAAGCCAAGAAGGCTAAAGTAAAGGTGGAACCTGAATTTATTGGAGTCTTAGATAACGAACAAGAGGCTCAAACTGGGATTATTAATCGATCACTTGACGTGATTGAAAAGCCGTTGGAAGTTTTCTACGAACAAATTGCACTCCGTAATGCAAGAGGACTTTCAGAGGTCGAAAAAACAGAAGAGAAGCGGGAAGAATGGTTCCAGAAGTTCTATCATGAACTAGTGAATATGAATTTTATCCCTGCTGGACGAGTTCTCTATGGTGCGGGAGCAGGTACGGATGTTACGTACTTTAACTGCGTATGCAACGTTGCTTAACCGAAAATGAGTGGGAAACCCTCTACAAGGTAAGCGAACAAAATTAAAAATTTTGTTTAACTTCAAAAGCGATCCACGGGTGAAAATCCCGGACCATCTGAATTTCGGCAGATGATGAGTGAATCTGATCCTGCGACAGGCTAGCATAAATCCCTATGCCTAGTCTGAAGTTCGCTGAAGACGGCGAAACTTGTCTGACCTTAATGGAGAGGCAAAAAGTAGTCGGGATGCCATAAAATGAATATGGTGAGAATGTTCCTATCACTGGCATTTTAAAGGAACTGACGAACCTTCGAATGTACGGCCCGTTAAAGTACCCTTATAGAGATGTAAGGGAGCCCATAGTGGCTTTCAATCGTGGCAGGGTGTATTGCAGTTTGCACCAGCTATACTTATCCCCTAAAGGATATTTGCCTTGAGTCCCCCGAAAATGGACAAAAAGGTGGTTGACGGGTTAAAGAAGGCACCTAACTTCATATGTAAGGCTAGTTTTTGAGGAACGTTGGAAGCCGACAAGAGAATGTTAAAAGCGGGAAATGCTTGATGTCTCTAAACAAGAGGAAATGCTTGTTGAATGTTGGTGGCGGTTAGCCCGTAGTAGTCTCGACCCATAGTAAATGATAAACGTTGAAAGTTCTCAGCCTTGCTGGGCGGAACGAGGGAATAACCTATGGTAATGGCGAAGGGGCATAGTCTACTGTTGGTTTTAGCAAAAACTCAAATAAGACTATCAGTAAACACTAACTTGTTAAGGATGCCGTGGAGCATACCTGATTAAAGCCATACTCACCCAATAATCTATAAGGGGGTGATGCCTATGGTACAAAAACTTAACTATCCGAACACCGAAAATGAATTACGCAAAGTACAGGATGAAATGTTTGAAATCTCCAAAGAGGCATTCGATAGAGGGGAAAGACCAAGTTTTAAAGACCTCATTGAAATAGCCAAGTCGGAGACCATAATCATTTCAGCTATTCACAAAATCAAAGGCAACAAAGGAAGCAAAACACCGGGTATGGACGGCAAGAATATCAACGATATTCTCCAAATGGAATATGAAGAAGTTATAACACTCTTTCAAAATCATTTGGAATGGTATAAACCCAAACCGGTCCGACGCAAAATGATTGACAAACCTGGTAAAAAGGAACAACGACCATTAGGGATTCCCATAATCGAAGATAGAATAGTGCAAGAATGCGTGAGATTAACAATCGAACCTATCTAGAAGCCCAATTCTTCCAACGCTCATACGGCTTCAGACCAATGAGGGAAGCGAGCCAAGCACTATATCGAATCAGTGATTTAGCCCACCTAACGGGATATAAATGGGTAATCGAAGGTGACATTAGCAAATTCTTCGACAAAATAAACCATACCATACTACTGAAAAAGTTATATGGAATGGGGATAAGAGACAGAAGAATGTTAATGGTCATAAAGAGTATGCTCAAGGCAGGTGTTTTCAAAGAAATCCGCTACAATGAGATGGGAACACCTCAAGGTGGAATTATCTCTCCCCTCCTTGCAAACGTCTATCTGGATTCTTTCGACCAATGGATGAACAGTAACTGGGAAGGTAAGAAAACCTAACACACATACTCTAGACAAGATGGTAAAATCAATGCCCTGAAGAAAAGGTCGAGCCTTAAACCAGCTTATCTAATAAGATATGCAGACGACTGGGTTGTACTAACAAACAGCCGTAAAAACGCCTTGATTTGGAAGCAGAAAATCGGAAGCTTTCTTGATGATAAACTCAAACTCGAGTTGTCTAAAGAGAAGACAAAGATTACAAACATCCAAAAGAAACATATAACCTTCCTTGGCTTTGATTACAAACGTGTACCAGGAAAGTCCAAAAAAAGGTTACGTATCCAAAAGCACCCCAAATAGAGAAAAATTTGCTAACAAAATAAAGCAAATCAGAAAAGATTTATACTTAGTTCGTAAGAGAGACACACACGAAAAGAAAATCAACGATCTAATTAAAATTAACTCTAAAATAAGGGGAATATTGAATTACTTTCAATACGCTTCAAATACAAGCAACCTTACAAAGAAATACTTCAGAATATTAAGCTATGCAGCTTGGAACTCAAGTAGCACCTATTGGTGCTACTTGGAGGAAAGCAAAATCAGTGGATAACCTTCTAGGAGTTCACTCTAAATACGACACTAAACTTCCAGCAATTCCTATCAAACCTTTATCAAAGGAAGATAAGAAAAAGCTAAAAAAGAAGAAGTCGAAGGGTGAGGAGGAACAGCTCTACTTAGGGGTAACGAATTTATCATTCGTGAGCTTTAAGGAACCAAGTGCTAAATCTCCAAATGAAACTCCGTTCACGGCAAAGGGTAGAGAAATCTACGAAAGTCGGACAAAGAAGAAACCACCGAAAGCGAGAGCAGACGAACTCAGAAGGTTGGGGTTAGCTCACGCAATAGCCTATGCCAAAGGAGAACCAAGTAAACAAAAATACTCCTTTGAGTACATAATGAACAGATGTTATGCGTTCATTAGGGACAAAGGGAAATGTAGAATATGCAATGAGTATCTAGAGGAAAATCACACTCATACACATCATGTTAACCCAAAGCTTCCTCTTGAACTCATAAACAAAGTCAATAATTTAGCGAGTATGCATAATAAATGCCATAGCTTAATACACAACGGAGACACTTCCAAATTGGACACGAAAAAGCGTGAGAAAATCGAAAAGTTCAGAGAACAGTTAGGAACAAGTTACTGATATAACAGTAGATGGGACGCCGTGTGCGGTGAAAGCCGCATGCACGGTGTTAGGCGGGGGAAAATAAGTAGTCTTAACAGGTCAAGCTGAAGATGAACATTACCTATCGCTACTATGTGATGCCTTTTGTAAAGGACTCACGTGAAGGAATCAGTGAACACCGTAAGCAAGTAATGGAAATTATGAGTCGTGGCGGTGGTGTTGGTACTAACGGATCTACGTTGAGACCAAGAAACACGCTAGCAAAGGGTGTGAATGGAAAGTCATCTGGTAGTGTTTCATGGTTAGATGATATTGCAAAGCTTACACATCTCGTTGAACAAGGTGGATCAAGACGTGGTAAAGTAGTAGCATAGTGTGCTTCGTCTATAAAAAAACCTCGTGAATTGCTGGGAAACCTTTAACAATCATGTATGCTATAGCGTCATCCAAGATGAAAAAATTATAATAAAATTTATATGGATGGTAGATGGTAAACATGGATTATGATGCAAAAGAGAAACAGGTTTGTAAATTATGTGGTTTTGAAATTAATCATAATAAACATGGTTGGTTTACATCTCATTTAAAAGATGCTCATGGAATCTCTCTAGAAGAATATTTTTTTATTCGAGAGAGCAATTGGAGTGTAAAAATGAACTATGTAACAATCTAGTTGGGCTAAGAAGGGGAAAACCAAATTGTTATTGCAGTAGGAGTTGTTCCGTTAAAAAGAATTCAACATGCAAATGGTGTGGTAATCTTTTTTATAGTACGCACAAAGGAACAAAGACTTGTAGTAAAGAGTGTGCAGAAAAATTAAGAAAGACCAAAATCTCGAAATGGCATGCAAACATGTCCGATAGAGAAAAAGAAGCTCACTTTAACAAAATTATTACAAAAACTGCAATAACTAGGAAAAAGAATAATACCCCTTCTTGGAACAGTGGTAAGACTGGTATCTACTCCAAAGAAACAATTCAAAGAATCCGGAACGCTACATTAAGACAGATGGCAGATCAAAAGATAGTAAAGACGAAAATAGAGAAAATTATGGATGAATCATTAGACACATTAAAAGTGAATCATAAATACTCATTCATACTTGAACAGCATCAATACGATTTCGTCTTGCCGGATCAAAAGATATTAATTGAATGTGATGGAGATTATTGGCATGCTAATCCAAAGTTTTATCCTATTCCAAAGGACTGGCAAGTGGAAAGAATTAAAAAGGATAAATATAAAAATCATTTAGCGTCTTTAAATGGATACCAAATCTTGGGATTTTGGGAAGATGATATTATAAACCGCATAGACCATGTGAAACAAACTATAGCATCGTATTTATGACTTGTGAGCTACAACGTAACTGGAAACGGTAAGCGTGAATTGCTCAAAAATCACAAGTGGAAAAAGGCAATCAGCAGCCAAGCTTCTAATAAAGAAGAAGGTTCAACGACCATCGAAACCACAGTTTCAAAACTGGAAGGGAGTAGAGTAGGGGTCAAGCGACTCCGAAGTGCGAGGATACTCATATTGAGTATAAGATATGGTCTGATCTCTAAAGCGATTTAGAGAGTTAGAGTAGCGATCTAACGTAACATTAATTGGCACAAATGATTATGCTAACTGACTGGCATCCTGATATTGTAGAATTTATCATTTCTAAGATGCAAAATCCTAGAATCCTTCGTTTTCTAATCGAAAACTCAGAGGACGAAACAATTATCCGTTTAGCGAAGGATAAGCTTAAGTTTAAGCCACTGACTCAAACGGAAAGAGACCTTTATCAAGGTGTTCTAAACTATCAAAACATGCCTGGCCATGGTGGATTCACTGAAGATGTTTTAGCTGATGCTAATGAAAAATTATCAGAAGGCGGCACTTATAGTGTCCAAAATTCAGAGTTTTTAACGGGAGCCAACATTTCCGTATGTATCACCAATGAATTTATGCAAGCAGTTGATAACGATACAGATTATGAGCTTCGATTCCCAGACGTTGAAAATTATAACGCTGATCAGATGGCAGAATATAATGAGAAATGGCATGATGTTGGAGATGTACGCGAATGGGAAAAGATGGGTTATGCAGTTCGCACATATAAGAAAATTAAAGCTAAAGAACTTTGGAATTTAATTAACATTTGTGCAACTTACTCTGCGGAACCAGGAATTTTCTTTATTGATAATGGTGCGACACGTTCTCTTATAAGTGCGGCATAACCGCATGAAAAAGAGGGTTTAACCAGTAATAACTGAGTTAAATACAACTGATAATTCCTATAGTAGGAATGAAAGCCTTCATGTTGAGCTGAAACTACTATGATGATACTCCTACATGCATGGTCTCGTGATAGCGGGTAAGTGTGTGAAGCTAGGTAAAGGCGTCTGAATTCGAACCTAAAGTTCTCTGAGCCATGGTTTGAAGATAGGGCGGTCAGCCGAAAAAGACGAATATGGTGAGAATGTTGGTCTAGCAAACCAACTGACGAACTTGCGAATGAAAGGGTCTAGAATGAAATCCGCTTGAAAAGGTGGAAGGTTAACCAATTTAACCGAGATTGTCGTGGAGTAAGCCCGTTGTCATGAAACACGATATAGTGAACAAAGACACTATGTAATCTCAGGCTCAGAGCAAGCACCTAAGTTCAATCATATGGCTAGGAATTATTGGAACGTGGTAAGCAAGGAACACTCATTCAAGGACTATCATCCGTGTGGTTGATATAAGGATTTTTAATCTGAAATTCATTTATCCTTGTGAAAGTAGGGTCACAGTACCGAAGAAGCTTATGAAAATAAGTGGAGGGATAGACCCAAGTCTAATCCAATATATTAAACCAAACAAAACAAGTGAAATTCGATGGTCGGGTAAGAATGCAGGGAATCACTAAGAAAGTCAGGTGATCTGCAACGAATACGAGCCTAAGACACAACGAGTATTATGGTATGCAAGAGGTTTTTGATGAATTATTTACCAAGAGTGAGGAAGGACATCTTTTCAAAAATCTATTTAACCTAATCATAGATGGAAAAACATCCTACTAGCTTACAGAAACATAAAAGCCAATAAAGGTTCTAAAACTGCCGGAACAGATAAGTATGTGATTGACAACTATAAAGTGATGAATAAACAAGAATTCATCAATCTCATTCGAACTTCGCTCAAAGATTACAAACCTAAAGCAGTCCGCAGAGTAATGATTCCAAAGGGAAAGGATAATACCAAGTTTAGACCTTTAGGAATACCAACAATGTTGGATAGGCTAATTCAACAGATGTTTAAACAAATTCTTGAACCTATCTGTGAAGCTAAGTTTTATAATCACAGTTATGGTTTCAGACCATTACGAAGCACAAAACATGCTTTATCTAGGGTGAATTTCTTAGTTAATATCTCACAATTACATTATGTAGTAGATATTGACATAAAGGGATTCTTTGACAATGTAAATCATAGGGTTCTCATGAAGCAAATGTGGAATTTGGGCATTCATGATAGAAGGGTTTTAGCAATCATAAGCAAAATGCTTAAAGCCCCGATAAAAGGTATTGGAATTCCAAACAAAGGTACTCCACAAGGAGGAATACTCTCACCTTTACTCTCTAACATTGTTCTTCATGACCTAGATATGTGGGTAAGTAATCAATGGGAAACTTTTGAAACGAAGCATGAGTATTCTCAGAATGTAAAGAAGTACTTAATGTTGAAACGAAACTCGAATATGAAGATTGGCTTTATAGTTCGATACGCAGATGATTTCAAAATTATGACGAATAATCATGAGAATCCAGTCAAATGGTTTCATGCAGTGACAGGATACTTGAAGGATAGATTGAAATTAGATATCTCACCTGAGAAATCTAAAATTACAAATCTCAAAAAGAAGTCCTCGGATTTCTTGGGATTTAAAATTAAGGCTGTTAGGAAGAAACAAAAACATCTTGTTAGGGTAAATATGATTGATAAGAAGAAAGCTGATGTCATTAGGAAAATGAAGGAACTAATTCTTAGAATAAGGAAGGAAACGACCATTAATAACATAAGGCTCTTTAATTCGTATGTAATGGGGATACAAAATTACTTTAAATACGGGAGTATGGTTCCAACAGATTTCAAAGATATAGCACACAAGGTTCATCCTTATGCTAGGAGTAAACTACATCAAGTTGGAGGGGAATATGCACATCCAATAGATGCTAGTAAAGTTTATAATCAGTATTACTCTAACAGTCTCAAAACATGGAAAGTATTAGATGTTTATCTCTTTCCTATAAATGGGATAACAAGTTTTACTGAATCTAGACAATTTAATCCTAAGCTTTCGGTCTATAATGAAGAAGGTAGAAAATTAATTCACAAAAACTTCAACCAGTCGTTGAATATAACATAAGATTACTAATGCAATCCAAAATACAAGACCAATCAATTGAATATCAAGACAATAGACTTTCCCGTTACTCAATGAAGAATGGATGTTGTGAAATACTTGGTATCTTTCTTGAAGCACATGAAGTTCACTGTCATCATGTAAAGCCTAGAAGTTTAGGTGGAACGGATAAGTATGATAACCTCAAAATTATCCATGAAGACATGCATAGATTAATTCATGCGACCGAGAAGGAAACGATTGATAAGTACCTTGTTAAATGGAAACTCAATCAGAATTCGAAACTGATTGAGAAGATCAATGCATTACGTAAGAAATGTAAGAACGATCCAATCGTGATTTAATAGCAATGAAAAAAACTTGCACAATACTCGATAAATAATTTTTAAGCTTGTAACTTGTTAAAATTTGGTTTAGTAAGATTAGATGGAACGCCGTATGAGGTGAAAGTCTCACGTACGGTGCGGAGTGGGGGAAAAGGTGGAGAGTTGCCTCAAAGCCTTACCTATCACTATCGAATGAAAAAACAAACGCAAGAGCTTATGGACATAAAGTAGTAGCAACAAACCCATGTGGTGAAGTAGCTTAGTTTGCCTCATGTAAAAAATTGCGGGATAAAGCGGGAAGGCTGAGATGCTAATCCGAACCGAAGGCTAGGCTTAAAAGTTTAGTCAGGGGCAACGCATAGGCGGTGAACCTCAAAAAGAGAATATAATCCGCCCACGAGACCGCAACATCACATATACCACTAGTTTTTCGTAACTATAATATTGAGGTGGATGGAATGTGAATAGAGGATATGCAGGATTTTATAATGGATTTTACTTAAGAAGTTCCTATGAATATGCATATGCAAAATATCTAGACCATCATTCTATTCAATGGAGTTATGAGGATGATGTTTATGATGTCGGGAATCGACTATATAAACCAGACTTTTTTTTCTACGATAACGGTAAACTTATTAAGATAGTGGAAATAAAATCTAGAAATAAAGCAGAAAAAGAAAGATCAAAAATTGCTCTAAAAATAATAAAAGAGAAATTCTCAATAGACTGGGAATTAATCTCATATGAGGAGCTACTGGAGTTATACAAAGATTTACCCTTCTCATTAACATCAACAATTAATGAGTGGATAAACTCAGATAAAACAAGTATAAATAAATCCCAATTTGGAAAGTTGAATGGTCATTATAATTTAAAACATAGTGACAAAACCAAGAGGGAAATTGGAAAACATACTAAACTTTTATGGGAATCCGACAACTTAACTAAGCAAAGAATGATTGAAGGCTTAAGGAAGTCAGGTTTATCGCAAAAAGAAAACAAAAAAAGCCAAGAGAAATTCGTAATTGCCAAAGTTGTGGTAATCCTTTTGAAGTGATTGTGTCATCTGCAAAAAAATATTGCAGTAGAACCTGTTCAGGGAACGAGGCAATAAAAATTGCTACAAATTCAAGTGTAGCAATTAGAATGCAGATACATGAAGGTATAAAAGAATATGTTATCCAATGGTGCAAAGAAAATAAAGAACTTGTTTTAAAAACTCCGTTCAATAAAATAAAAACCACTATTTTGCCGTTAACAAATGATATTCAGAGACAGTTTGGAGTAAAAGATTTTAGAGTAATTTCAAAGGCTGTTTTTGGAGAAGATCAAGGTAGAAAAGAGTTATTAAAGTTCATGAAAAATGTATGTGATGAAAAGGTATGCTGAACTTACAGGAATGAAACTGTAAGAACTATCGGATAAAAAGCCGGTAGGATAACAAAAATTGGAACAGCCACTTGCTCCTTATTCCGTGTGTAACTTAGCAGCAGTTAACCTAGCTGCTATGGCGGATAAGGAAAATAAATCTATTAACTTTGATAAGCTTCGTCGAACAGTTAGAACAGGCGTAAGAATACAAGATAACGTCATCGATGCAACTCCATATTTCCTAAAAGAAAACGAAAAACAAGCTCTAGGTGAGCGTCGTGTAGGATTAGGGGTTATGGGATTACATGATCTATTAATTTATTGTGAGTCCGAGTACGGATCAAAGGAAGGAAATAAATTAGTAGATAAAATATTCGAAGTCATTGCAACTACAGCTTACGAAGCCTCTATTGAATTAGCTCAAGAAAAAGGAAGCTTCCCATTCTTAGTAGGCAACAATGAAAGCGAAACAAATGAACTTAGACGTAAATTTAACAATACAGGCTATATGAAAGCAATGCCTGAAAATGTACGAGCAGGTGTGCTTCAATATGGTATAAGAAACTCTCATCTACTAACCGTTGCTCCAACTGGATCAACTGGTACGATGGTAGGAGTTGCTACCGGGTTAGAACCATATTTCTCATTTACCTATTACCGCAGTGGTCGTTTAGGAAAGTTTATTGAAGTTAAAGCTGAGATTGTTCAAGAATACTTGGATAGAAATCCAGAAGCCGATCCAAATAATTTACCACAATGGTTTATAACTGCTATGGACCTATCACCAGAAGCTCATGCAGACACTCAATGTGTCATCCAAAGATGGGTAGATAGCTCCATTTCCAAAACAGTTAATGCTCCAAAGGGTTATAGTGTGGAGCAGGTAGAGAGTGTTTATCAGCGTCTTTATAAAGGTGGAGCAAAAGGCGGAACAGTTTATGTAGACGGTTCTCGCGATTCCCAAGTCTTAACATTAAAAGCTGAAGAAAATGATATGGATAGCTCTAGTAAGGTTACCCTAAAGAGTGAACGTCCAAAGGTCGTTCTTATGGACACTGTTCATGAATTGAAAAAGACAGATGTAACCATTGGTTCAGAAGTGGGAGATACTTGCCCGGTGTGTCGCAAAGGAAAGGTAGAAGATGTAGGAGGATGTAACACCTGCACCAACTGTGGCGCGCAATTGAAGTGTGGACTATAATATATTTAATTAGCCTGCTCCTGTAGCTTTGAAATAAAGTCGTACCGTTTATAAAAAAGATATACCGTTTAAAATAAAGTTGTACTGTTTATAAAAAAGTTGCACCGTTATACCCCTTTGGATAAAATTATCTAAAGGGGTGTTTTTTATGTCCAAAAGAAAACGGTCATCTCAAATTGAGAAGTGGACTAAAGAAGGTCGAGGTTCTGGAATTGGTTCAGATTATAAACCGTGGATAAGAATTCAAGATGTATCCTCATTAGGTCGCTCCCACCGATTAAAGGGAATAAAAACAAAAAGAAAGCATGAATTTTTGTCAGATTTAGAACGAAACTACTTTTACTTATCTGAGTACTCAGATTTTGTTGGTGATATTAGAGAACAATTTCCTTTATTGCCGTTAGAAGAAACAATTGTTATTGTGGATGAGTTAGGTATAAAACATCCAACTAATTCCAAGAATGGTGAACTAATCGTAATGACAACGGATTTTTTATTAACTTTAGATAAAGGACAAGGTGTATTTGAGGCTGCCAGAACAATTAAGATGAAAGATGAACTAATGAAAGAGCGGGTGCTTGAAAAATTTGAAATAGAAAGAGAGTATTGGCAACGAAGAGATATTGATTGGGGTATTGTAACGGAAGAAGAGATACCGAAAACAATGGCTCGTAATATTAGTTATATGCATGATTATTATACCATTAGAGATTATGATGTTTTCAAAGAAATAAGTGAGCAACATATTGAAGATTTAGTAATTTCTTTAATTCGAAGATTATTAAATCAAACCAGTAGTATTAGAGTAATTACGAATGAGTTTGAAAGTGATACTCATTTGCCTTTTGGTAGTGGTGTGACGTTGTTTTATTATTTGCTCGCTCAAAAAATTATTCGAATCAATATGGAAGAAACTTTGAATTTAGAACAACCAATTTTAATTCAGTCTATTGATGAGGCTAGATTGAAACAGGTGAGATACGGATGATCTATATTAATCAAGTTTTTCAATATGTGCAAGATTCTAAACGAATGCGTGTAATTGAAATTATCCTTGGGATGACGAACACGCGCTGGAATGATTGTTGTAGAATAATGTTCCGCCATCTCTTGATAGCTTGGGTTAATTATTGGCTCGGAGCGAGAAGCCTTAATTACACCAGTCTTTAAGTTATCAGGAACAATTATTCTTGGAACACCACCATAGTGCTGCAGGGCATGAATATGAGCTGTGATCCAACTTTCAGTGTCCATAGAAAGGAAGCCCTCTACATAAGCGTATTAACTACACGACAAGGCAGAAACAAATATATAAACCGGAATATCCTCGCCAGTGATATTGTTTGTCAGATTCATGGTTTGCCCTGCCCAATCTACTTCTAGTTGTTCACCCGGCTTTCGTTTGATACACATAGTTGCTTTAGTTTTTCTAGCGAAATCATGGTAGAAACGACAAAACTGCCTATAACTGTAGGGGATTTCCTCATTCGCTCTACAACTTAGACAATACTCATCCCATAAGAGAGCCAAGTTTACTCCTGGCTTAGCTAATTCTTTATGGATGTATTCACAATCAGGCTTTTTCCTAAAATTAGAGGCATCATGCTTCTCAGGAAAGAGCAGCTCTTGCAGGTCGCTATCTGTCATGCCCCCCTCGAATGGCCATGATACTTTTAAGCTATTAGCTCTCTTAACCACCTCTCTAATCGTATTTCTCGAGTTGGAACAACTTGAAGCAATCCCCCTTTGACTTACTCCTTGGGCATGCAGCCTAAGGATTTCTCGATACTTAACCACAAAAAACCTCCTATATAATTGGATTTGCACAATTCAGTGCAATTCAATTATATAAGAGGGGTGGTCCTCTCAATGGCAGAGATGGGTCTAAAATATGTCATTAATGGAATAAAAACATGGCAAAGGTGGAGCTAAGGGATGGCAATATTCATCGTTTCCCATTAATCGTAATTTTCACTTCTCCCCAATCAAATTCACAAATATCACCAGGTAGGAAAGAACCCTTTATGTATGCCTCTTTAGGCTTCTTCTGTTGCTTTCGTAAGCCATTTCTCCTTTTCTCTTTGTTTTCTAATACTAACTCCTGAAACTTTTCTTCCATTTCTTTCGTTAGACTGTGCTTTGGCCTTGCGCCAACATGATATCTAGGTGCCTCTACAATGGTTTGAATCAGTTC
>JAWJLM010000008.1 GCA_040191315.1 Bacillaceae bacterium S4-13-56
TTGGGATTAAAAACGACAACTAACTTGACAAACACCGGGGTCCCACCAACAAAAAGCGGAAAACATACGTTAAGCAAATTTCGACATGAATAAAGCCGATTTTTCCTACGCTAAGGAATCATCGGCTTTAAATGAGAAGAGTTGCTAAATAGCGTTAGTATTTAGGCAAACTTCTATGTTCGACCTTGGAATGTCCAGATAATTAAATAAATTGTCAATTAAAAAAATACTTTTTAATATTATTGAAATAATTGTCAAATTCCGTCTGGTTTATAGTATAAATATTAAATCCATTTTCCTTTCTTTCAATTACTAAATTATTCTGTTTGAGTAGGCTTAGATGTCTTGATACTGTGGCTGTGGTAATATTCAACTCATTCGCAATTTCCTGAGATTTAATTTTGGAGTTGTTAGAAATTAAAGAAAGTATTTTTAATCTTCCTAACTCAGAAAGTGATTTTCCAATTTCAGATAAGCTTTCTAAAGACTTTTCTTCTTCTAATTTTTGTTTAACCGACTCATTATTGATATCTTCACTTAAATATATTGATGCGTTGTATACTATATTTAATTCACCTAATCCCCATATTACTATAAATTTAGGTGCAACATATAAAGAAGGATAAAATCGAATCAATTTAGTTTCTTTAGTTGGGAATTGCTCAGGTATTTCATATCCTGTTAATAACTTAGAAATAATCTTGTCAAAACCATTTGATAATAAGTCTAAATTCAGGAATTTATTACTTTGTTCCCATTCAGTCATTATTTCTAATTCTTTTTGTCTAAAAAAGTCCTCGTAGAAATTCGTCCAAAGTTTAGTCAATTCATTATAGTAAGAACTATAACTTTCAATAAATTCTAGTTGTTCTTCATTAATAATACCGTTTAAATGTTTAATTCTATTTCTAATTTCTTCTGTTGGTGATTTTGATTTTTCTAAAATATGTTTAATTTCAATGGGTTCAATATATCTTCCTAGAAGATAATATAAAAATTCCTCTTTCTCTAAGTTATTCAAGTATTCAATAAAATTAGGGAAAGTATGTTTTTCTTTCATCCCCAAGATACACTCTGCTAACTGTGCGCCATATTCAAATTTCCCATAAAACTTACTCAAAGTATCATAATTCTCTTTGTAAAATGTTTTTAAAGCTTCTTCATTATTTCCTTTATTTAAATAACAACTTCTCAGGCAAGCCATCATTTCAAATAAAGGAGAAACATTATATTCTACCGTACAATCCCTTTCAATAGCTGCAATAGTAAAAACCGCCATAAAATCACTAACCTTCATTAATTTATTTTAATAAGTAATTTTTCTTCAAAGGAATTTAATGATTCATTATTTGATTCCCTTGAATTTGAACTTACAATGATATGTCCGGCACGGCTATAAGAATCAGCTGTCTTCTTTACTTTTTCACCAATATTATAATATATAGCCCAATCTTTGATATTTTCATCGCTAATATTATCTGAAAAGCCCTTACTTAATAGTGTTCCTTCTTTAAATGTTAAAAACTTGATTGAGCTATGCTTAACGTGTTCAGGCAATATTAATTCTAAAACAGATGGATCATAAAATGATCTTATACCTATTTCATACTGATCAATACCCGTCGAAAGGGTATGTAAAAGAGGTATGTAATCACCACCTGGTCTAGTATGCATTTCGATAATGACTATTTTATTGTTCTTATTATCCCATTTAACTTCAATATGGCTAGGGCCATGTTGTACTCCTATTGATGTTAGAGATTCCTTTGTTGCTTGTATAATTTGATCATATAAAATATGGTTTAGAGATGCTGGAACAGAATGCCCAGTTTCAATAAAATTCGGTTTTCCTGTTGTGTTTTTCTCAGTTATCCCTATTATAAAATGATTTCCCCTTGACGAAACCGTTTCAATGCTATACTCAGGTCCTTCAATATATGGTTCAACTATCCAATGTATATCACTATCATCTTTATTATTTATATACCATTTTGCCCATTCCTCTTGGTTTTCTATAAAAAAGACATTTTTACTACCATAACCGTCAAGGGGCTTGATAATAAAAGGAGCATGAATTGGTAATTGATCTTGTTGAAACTCATTAATAAACCCAGCTTTATAATCTAATCTTAGTATATCATTCTTCAAAAATATTTCCCTCATAAGTGATTTATTTCTAGTGGATTCTATAACATTAAGGTGATTAGTGGGTAAATTTAGCTTCTCACTAATTATAGAAGCAGTTTTTAACCCTAATTCTGTAAAACTTAATACTAAATCAATTTTCTTATAAATTTTTAGTAAATCATTAACCTTTTTTAATACTTCATCTTCATCCTCTAAATTATCTACAATAATTACACTTTCTGCTTTATCAATAATTTTAGTAGAGATATTCGTAGATTTAGGACTAACTACAATGACTTTAAAGCCAAGATTTCTCCCTGCTAATACCCCAAATTCACTAGCACCTAAAATAATTAACATTTTATCCATTAGAAACACTCCATTCTAAGGTATTAATAGCCTCTTTAGCAGCTATTTGTGCCTCTTTTTTTGTATCGCCTTTTGTTATGATATAGCCTAACCGATGGTAACTACTTTTTATGCCCGTTGAGATATAAGGCAATTTATTAATACTCATTCTTACAAAACCTTTTGTATCTTTAACCTTTTCAACCCCAGTCACTTTTTTATATTCCCCTAAAGATACTGGCAGAGCGAACTGAATGGACGCAAATTTCTCTTTTTTATTACCAATATCCAAACGTTCACCAATAGCTTGGAGTACAACATGGTCTACCATGTTAACCCCTGTAGCTATCTCTACTAATTCTGGGATACAATCCCCAGCTAACCTGGGATTTATTTCTACTAAATATATATTGTTTTCAACAACAAAAAACTCAATGTGGGCAGCTCCAAAATTAAGCCCAAATAATTCGAGTAATTTTGAAAGGTTTTTTTCTAGGTTAATAAAAGGAAAATCTAAGCGTCCAGTTATATGACCGCATTCAACTGAATGATCACCAAAGGTTTCTTTCTCTGTAACGGAAACTAACTTCCAACTTAAATCAGTATATATCATTTCAGCAGAATACTCTTCTCCAGTTATGAACTCTTCAATAAGCCATTCTTCTGTTAATTGATACCCACGTTCATTTGTTTTTCTTTTAATCTCTGTTCCTAATGAGTTTCTTAGTTGTTCTTCATTTTTACAAACGGTTACCCCGTTACTCCCACTATCATCTACTGGTTTAATTACACATGGGAAATTCAATTGTATTTTGTCAAGGTCTTCTATAGAAGAAACAGCATTGTACTCTGGTTGAGAAATTAAATTAAATTCATTTTTCAAAATATGATCTCGCATTTTTCTTTTGTTTCGAACTTTCTCTAAAGAACATGCTTTATGACCAGGTAAATTAAACTCATTTGCCAATGCTGCGGCAGGTAAGAGGTGATAATCATCAAATGCTAAAATTCCAGAAAAACTCAATTGTTTCTCCCTAATTTCATACTTCATTTTCTCAATATCGTAGGTATCAATAACCAGATATTCGTCTGCAATCTTACTTGGGTGATCATTTTCTTGCATAGAATTATATTGGTCAAAATTAGATGTCCAAAAATGAACTTTATATCCCTTATCCTTTGCTATCTTCATGGCTTTTGATCCAGTTCCTGTAGTATTGGTCTCAATAAATAAGATATTTTTCATATTCTTTTCTCCTCGAAGTATTTACTAGTCTTTATGAATTTATTATTAAATTTCAAACTGAAAGCATGAATTGTTAATATAAGGACAGAAATTACAGATAAAATTAGGAAAGTAAAATCATCGAAATAATGATAAAGATTTAAACCTATAAAACTTCCCAAAGACTCTCCTAATCCCCAAACAACTCCAGCAATTCCAAATGCCCATGATGGACTTAATCCACCTCTATTAGCCACTAATTCACTATCAATTGTTGGGACCCATATAATTTCACTTATACTAAATATAATTATAGCTATTACAACAAATGTAATTGTTGGGTTAAACCATAAAACCATAAAAGAAATACCAATCAACACAAATGCAATTGAATACCACAATTCTTTACGAATAAGGGGCTGAAATTTGGGGAAAACACCCTGAATAAGTATTACAGTTATCGCATTTATTGTAAAAAGTAGACCTATTGTTTTCCCAGTAAATTCTTGTGAAAATACTATTGGAAGAGTAGTAAATATTTGTGTGTAAAGAAACCAGAAAACGGAAGAGAACAGTGTAAACCTTAAAAAAGATTTAAATCCTTTCTTTTCTTTTCGGTATTTAATAAACTCAAAAATATTTAAACTTTCCTCTGATTTTAGTTGTATGTTAGGGAGAAGCAGAGCTATAAGCCCAGCAAACATATAATTAAGCATACTGATAATTAGTAGACTACTTGGGTGCCAATCTAATACTAGTCCTCCTAAAAGAGGGCCAAGGGATGCTCCAACATTTACAGCAATATTAAGTAATGAAAAAGCATTTAGCCTTTTGGATTCTTCAAGCATTGAAATATGCGTTTTTAAGGCTATATTATATAAAGATATAAAAATACCTAAAGTAATGATAAATAATAGAAGTATAAAATAGTTAGTGAAATAAGTAATCACTAAAAGTGTAAAGGAAGACCCAAATAAGCCAATAAGTAAACTTTGCTTTAGTCCAAGCTTATTAATAATTCCCCCAACAAAGGCGCTTCCTGCCTTGGACATAAAAGTAAATGAGGCTACAATAAAACTAGCCTTACTAATCTCTATATCTTTCACCTCTACCAACCAAAGTGAAAGAAGAGGTATTATTGAAAAAAAACCAATCGAATTAAAAACCCTAATAAAAAAGCTTAACACTCCTTCATTTTTTATTTTATACATGTACAACACTCCTAGAGAGTTTTTTTACAACCATCTTTGTTATTTCTGTAGCTTTATAAATATCATCCCTAGATATATGTCGATTAATCACTATCCTAGCCAATCCAGGCAACCATGGAAAAATTAATAGTCCGTACTCTTCACATAATCTTAAAAATTCATTTGTGTTATTAGTTAAGCTATTTATATTTATAAAAATCATGTTGGTTTCTATGCTTTCAACATTTATTGAAATCTCTGGAATTTCATTCAGCAAAACAGCCCTCTCTTTTGTGAGTTGATGATCATTTTTAATTTTTATAAGGTGATAATCCAATGCGTATTGAGCTGCAGCAGCATACATTCCAATTTGGTGTAACCCCCCTCCAAACTGCTTTCTTAACGTTCTAGCAGACCCTATAAATTCTTCACTTCCCATAAGCATTGATCCATAAGGTGCACCCAGTCCTTTTGCGAAACAAACACTTAGGGAATCAACATTTCTTGCATATTCCTTTAAAGGAACGCCAGTAGCAACATGGGCATTAAATAACCTTGCTCCATCCAAATGGAGTGAGATATCTATTTCTCTTGTATACTTGTATAAACTTTTAATGGTTTCAATTGGGAAAGTCTTACCTTGATAATAATTTATTGTATTCTCAATAGTGACTAACTGTGGTTTCGAATATAGAGGTCCTCTGGGCTTTGAATTTATTAATTCCTCGACATCGCCCTTATTAATTATCCCGTCTTTTTTTCTTACACAATTCAATACAGCTCTGCTAAGTATTGCAGTCGAAGCACTTTCATAAAAATTGATATGATAATTTGCTTCTGTGATAATTTCATTTCCTTCTTCAACCTGGGCTTTTATTGCTATTTGATTAGCCATTGTTCCGCTAGGAACAAACAGTGCCCCTTCTACTTCAAAAAGTTCTTTACAATATTCTTCTGAATTATTTACACTCTCATCTTCACCATAGCAATCATCACCTACAATAGCAGTCCTCATTACTTCCCGCATTTCTTCAGATGGTTTAGTTAAAGTATCACTTCTCATATCAATCATTGTTTTGCACCTCACAGAAGTATAGTTAATATGTAATTACTTATTTACACAATTACGCAATTATATTATCATGTAATTACAGGATAATCAATTCCCTTTTTGTAAAATAATTGTTATTAATGATAATTTCCAATTAACATTACTGTTCAGATACTCATCAATTGATAATCAATTCCCTTTTTGTAAAATAATTGTTATTAATGATAATTTCCAATTAACATTACTGTTCAGATACTCATCAATTGATAATCAATTCCCTTTTTGTAAAATAATTGTTATTAATGATAATTTCCAATTAACATTACTGTTCAGATACTCATCAATTTCTGAACACTCTAAAATTTAAATATTTTTCTAGCCTTCTGCCTATTATATGTGTTCATAAACTCTGTAAAGAAATCTATGTTCAGATATTACCCCTAACATTAAGTTGTGTTACGATAAAGCAGAAAAATTAAACAAGGGGAGAAATTAATGAAGGTAGGATATGCTCGTGTTTCAACAGGCATTCAAAATCTTGATTTACAATTGGATGCTCTTAGAGAACATGGTTGCGAAGAAATATTTACAGATAAAATTAGTGGCGCCAAAGATAAAAGACAAGGGTTGGAAGAAGCACTTCGATTTGCACGCTCTGGTGATACGATAGTAGTTTGGCGCTTAGATCGATTAGGTAGAAATATGCAGCATTTAATTAAAATTGTGAATGACCTTAATGACCGAGGCATTAGTTTCCATAGCTTGCAGGAAAACATTACGATGGACAAGGCTAGTGCAACGGGGCAACTTATGTTTCATCTTTTTGCAGCCTTTGCTGAATTTGAGCGTAATCTTATTCAGGAGCGATCAGCAGCTGGACGTGCTGCAGCAAGAGCCAGAGGGCGATTAGGAGGAAGACCAGAGAAGTTAGATAAGAAAGAGTTAGAAATGTTAAAGACATTAGTGGCGAATGGGACGCCCATTACGGATATTGCTCAAAGGTGGGGTGTTTCCCGAACAACTGTATATCGATATTTAGAAAAGAAGTAAGTCTTTGAATACGAAAGGATGGATGGGGAGGAAATGGCATCGAGAGGGAAAGAATTACTTACAGTAGACCAAAGGGATGAATTTGTACGGATTCCATCTGATATGACCGAAAGGGAACTGGAAACCTATTATACATTTTCGCAATATGATTTGGAAGTTATTAAACGGCATAGAAGAGATCATAATCGTTTAGGATTTGCTGTCCAATTATGTGTATTGCGCTATCCGGGGTGGTCTCTTACAGATGTTGAACCTATACCAGATTATGTAGTCCAATATATAGCAAAACAGATAAATGCTAATCCCGATTCTTTTTCCTTATATGCCCAACGTGACCCAACTAAGCATGAACATATGGAAGAAATCCGACAGGTATATGGATACCAGAATTTTTCTGTAAGTACATATCGGGAATTAGCTCAGTATCTTTTGAAACATGCTCTTCAAAATGGCAATTCCATGTATCTACTTCGAACTGTTCAAGAAGAAATACGGAATCGAAAAGTAATTCTTCCTGGAATGACTACAATAGAGAGACTTGTCTGGGAAACTCGTCGGAGAGCAGAGGAAAAGATTTTTAAATCCTTAACCGGGACCCTTTCAAACTGGCAAAAGAAAAAGTTGGATGAATTTATCGATCCACTAGTGGAAAGCAAGAAAACCCCATTAGCATGGTTGAGGGAAATTCCCGGCCAGTCATCACCTGATGCCTTTCTAAAAGTAATAAAGCGTTTGGAATATATTCGGGACTTGAAACTTCCGACAAATTTACATGAAGTACATCCCAATCGATTGCTTCAATTATCACGTATCGGAGCACGTTATGAACCTCATTCGTTTCGCAGATTTAAAGAAAATAAGAAATATGCCATCCTTGTAGCATATCTAGGAACACTAAGTCAGGACTTAATTGACCAAGCAATTGAAATTCATGATCGGCAAATGATGATTTTACAATCGAAAGGTCGCAAAACGCAAGAGGAAATGCAAAAGGAAAATGGAAAAGCAGTTAATGAAAAGGTTGTTCATTTTGCAGATATTGGGGCTGCGCTTATTCAAGCACGAGATAAAGGGCTTGATCCATTTAGCACCATTGAAAAGGTAATGCCTTGGGATAAAATTGTTACTTCCGTTGAAGAAGCAAAAAAGTTAGCACGACCAATGGATTATGATTACCTTGACTTGCTAGAGAATAGATTTATTTATCTAAGAAAGTATACCCCTACTCTTCTTAAATCATTAGAATTTCGTTCTACAAATGCAGCAGAACCATTATTACGTGCATTAAAAACATTGAATGAGATGAATGAATCAGGAAAAAGAAAAGTACCAGATGGAGTACCATTAGATTTCGTCCCAAAACGATGGGAAAAGCATGTGTACGATGAGGAAGGAACAATTAATCGACATTATTATGAAATGGCTGCCCTAACGGAATTAAAAAATCATATTCGTTCAGGGGACGTATCTGTAGTCGGTAGTAGGCTTCATAAGGACTTTGAGGAGTACCTTGTTCCTAAAAATGAATGGAAAACAACCAATCTTAAAGATACTAGATTGGCAGTTCGATCAACAGCAGAGGAATACCTTGAGGAAAGAGGGAAAGCTTTAGCTGAACGCTTTACATGGGTATCAAATAACTTTGATAGTCTTGAAGGAGTAAATATAGAAAAAGCAAAACTTAGGGTAGATCGTCTGGAAAAGGATACCTCAGAAGATGCACGAACCTTCAGTTTATCCATATATAATATGCTTCCAAGAATTAAGCTCACTGATCTTTTAATGGAGGTAGCGCACTGGACAGGGTTTGACGAAATGTTAATACATGCCTCCACCAATCGCCCTCCAAAGGGAGAAGAAAAGGTAATTTTAATGGCTGCGCTTATGGCAATGGGGACGAATATTGGATTAACTAAAATGGCAGATGCTACACCTGGAGTTACTTATCACCAGATGGCCAATGCCGCACAATGGCGATTGTATGATGATGCTATAAATCGAGCACAGGCAACTTTAGTAAATTTTCAGCATAAGCTTGCTCTAGCTTCTTATTGGGGAGATGGTACCACATCTTCATCTGACGGAATGCGTGTACAAGTTGGTGTTTCATCGTTGCATGCTGAAGCAAATCCCCATTATGGCACAGGGAAAGGGGCAACCATTTATCGGTTTACAAGTGATAAATTTTCGTCTTTTTATACGAAAGTCATTAGTACAAATGCAAGAGATGCCGTACATGTCATAGATGGTTTGCTTCATCATGAAACAGAATTAAATATTGAGGAGCATTATACTGATACGGCTGGTTATACCGATCAAGTTTTTGGTTTAAGTCACTTGTTAGGATTTCGTTTTGCACCAAGGCTGCGTGATCTAGCCGATGCCAAACTATATACCATTCAAAAACCAAGTGATTTTCCTGACCTAGAAAGATTACTTCGTGGACGGATTAACATAAAGGTTATTCAAGAAAACTTTGATGATGTACTCCGTTTAGCCCATTCTATTCGAGAAGGAAAAGTGTCCGGTTCACTTATTATGGGGAAATTAGGATCTTATGCAAGGCAAAACAAGTTAGCTACTGCTTTGCGAGAAATGGGAAGAATCGAAAAAACTATTTTTATCTTAGATTACATATCTAATGAAACACTTCGTAGGCGTATTCAACGAGGATTGAACAAAGGGGAAGCAATGAATGGCTTAGCAAGAGCATTATTCTTTGGCAAACGGGGTGAGTTACGAGAACGAGGGCTGCAAGACCAACTTCAACGTGCAAGTGCCTTGAATATTATAATTAACGCCATTAGCGTATGGAATACCGTATATCTTACCGAAGCAACAAATTTGTTGAAGGAAAAAGGAAATTTACGAGAAGACTTACTAAAACATATTTCTCCATTGGGATGGGAGCATATCAATTTTCTTGGTGAATTCACCTTTGATATGAAGAAAATAGCAAGCTTACATTCGCTGCGCCCTCTTATTCAATAAAAATAATAGCCGACGATTTCCTTAGCGTAGGAAATATCGGCTTTATTCATGTCGAAATTTGCTTAGCGTATGTTTTCCGCTTTTTGTTGGTAGGACCCCTTCTTTTTAGGAGTATGTTCATTATTTATATATCCACAAGAGGTATTTGGTTCGGACTTGTTATCTCAAACAACAAAGTCAGCCAGTAAAATGGTAAAAGAAGTAGCAAGTGCAATTGATGATGGAACAGAAACAGCCGAAGATAAAGTTCTTGAGTCAACCAATCAGGTGATAGATGAATCTGAGGAATTAGTGATCCAGAGTATGGACCAAGTAGATGAAGTAGCTGACCATTTAGCTTCTCATAGTAAGAACTACATCACAGAAGTAACCTCAAACGTGTTGAAAAAAGTAATAGAAACTCCTAAAGAAATTGTGAAGACACCAAATAAAATGAAAAAAACAACAGAACGAAAAAATATATCTGTATCTTTGGAAGTTTTACAAAAAATAGTTAAATCTAAGAGAGAATTATCGAAAATTCCATCTATCACTCACGAGACTATTTCAAAGAAACAAGAGGAATCAGAAGAAAACCAAGAAGTTGTGAATAAGGCTAATTCAGACCAAAAACCGAGTAAAAAAATACCTTCTCCTCCTTTCCCCGTTGCGATAACTGGACAAACAAAGTCTCCAGGAAGAGGGTTAGGAGGCCATCAAAGTCCAGTTGATCATGGTACTGGATTACATATTTTAAGTGAAAGTTATCCATGGTTACCTAAAACTGGGTCCATAACGTCTGTTAATACGATTTCTTATTTCTTTGATCAATGGTTACACGCACCTCCGATACCACCACCAGAATTATCTCCTTCAAATCCAAACGTATTTTAAAAAATTTGAAGGAGCGATGTATAGTGAATAAAGTGATGATAAAAATGGTGATGATAATTGGTGTGTCTCTAGGTATTTTCGGTGAACACATGAAAGCAGAAGCCGCTGAGAATAAGGTTAAACTTGATCTAGGAACAGATTTAACTAGTGAAAGTCAGTTGAATGCGGATATTCTTGGTTCTGGCAACTCTATTGGTCTTGATGTGAATCTAAATGGCTCTGTACATTTGTCAGGATACGAAGGAACAGCAGTAGATGATTCTAATGCTGTTCAGAGTAGCGATGTCATTAAACATTCCGTGAGTACTAAGGCTAAGGGCATGCAAGAGATGAATTCAAGCTTAAATGGTTTGCAAATAAACACTCAAAGTCACTTAAATGGCTCTTCCGAAATTGAAGTGGATCCAAAAGTTGCTTCCGATGATTTGTGTACTGAAAATAACCTCCAGGTTACTTCCAAAGCGGATCTTTCGTTGGCTCAAAAAACGAAACTTTGGTTTATGGATTTGTTCCAATCTATTTTTGCTGACTCCAGCTCAGAAGTTACTAATTCCGCTGAAGTTGAGTTAGAGGCATCAACACCTTGTGATCCTGAATCATCGTCTACCAAAACAACAATAGAGCAGCAAACTTAAATCAGAACATTCATTTAGTCTACAATCTATGTTTTCGATGTTGTTTCAATAAAAAAGCAAGCACAGGATTTTCCCTGTGCTTGTTTTCGTATACTTTTTTCGTAATTGAAATCATTAGTGATAGGCTTTTCCATTTTGATCAATATAGACGGTTTTTACTTTAGTGCGATGGAATTTATCCTCACCCACCTTACCCTCCATATCAATAGTGACATTGTAAACGCCAGCTCCAAGGTCTGGAAGGATAATCTCCCCAGCTTTTGGCGTTTTAAATTGCTTTTGCTTTAGTTTACCGTTTTTATAAAACTCAATTCGTGCCTCAGACTTAAGTTTTATTTTTTTGTTTTTAGTCTCAATTTTTATTTTCTTCCCGTCAGGTGAAAGCTTTACATCCTCATTAAAAGGACTATCATATTCTACTTCCATGAGGTAAGTAGGATTAGAACTTGAGTTTGATATCACCGTCCATTCCCCTGCAGTCGGTTCTGAAATAGATATATTATGATGATAAGCTCCCTTAAAATAGTCTGTTGTAGCTTTCTTAATATCAATGGAAGTCTGTGTATTTCCATTTGGATCCATTAACATTAGGTCTTGGATGGATTGATTGCTGATTAAATTAAAAGTAATCTTGTTTGTGTTTTCCTCAACATGAAAGTTTTCTATTTGCTTTCCCTTCGCGATCCCGCCTCTTATGAATGATGACACTTCTTGATCTTCCAGCTGTTGTTCATTACTACCACTATACAAATAATAGTTATGCTCCTTTAAATAAGGCTCAAACAATGAAAAGGTTGAAGAACCTTCTTTGATGGTGGAATGATTCCAGTCGCCTACTTTAATTTCTGTAGCATAAGGAAGTCTTGAACTTCTAACTGTAACTGCCCCATCATTTTGTCCGTAGGACCTTAAATACAGTCCCCCCCAATAAAGAGAGCTTCCAAAGCTTCCCCATTTTCTCCCACCAAAAGTATAAAAAGGAACATTATCTACATTATAATGTGAATCAGTAACCGAACGAAAATAGCTCATATAACCGGTTTGTAAGGAATAAGTAGCATCACTTTTACTGCCCAATATACCAGCCAACCAACCCGCCCAGCTGCTATAAGCCAGATCAGCAAGCTCTGAACCATGATGAGGTGTGGAAAGAGTTATTACTTTTTCAACATAAGGAGATGCCCCATAATGTACTATTGCTGATTGTGCATCAACTCCACCTTTACTATGTCCTACTATCACAACTTTTTTTTCGAAATGATTATAGATGTCTCTTATTCGTTGGGATAGTAAGTATCCGTTGTCCCACATATCATTTGTTGGATAGAGATCAACAAATGCAGTGTTGTAACCGTTATCAAAAGCGGTCGAATACATGTCATTCCCATCCCACCAAGTACTTGCGGAGCTGTTAAGTCCGTGTACGAATAAGATGGGATAATTAGAAATGGAATAATTAGAAGGCTGTGATCCCAAGTACCAAGTTCCAGGTTCCCCTGTTGGATCACTCTTCCCCAAACTACCTGCTTGAACCCCAATTGTTGGAAGCATAAGCAACAAAGTCAAAACCGTAATTAGAATTTTTCTTTTCATTTTTCCTCTCCCTTACGTATTTTTGACACTTTCATAAAGTATCCACTATGTATATATTAAGATAGCAACGTAAAAAGAAGAAAAATAGGAAGAATGGAGGATACGATCCCACCTTTCTTCCTATTTTTCAATAGAGGCAACTATTTTCCAGTGAAGAAGAATTCTTCTTCAGCAACGGAGACAGTAATCTTCCTAATGTCCTGGTCCTCAAGTAATAGATCTGCTATTTTGTCTTCCAATTGCTCTTGAATCACGCGACGTAATGGACGAGCCCCAAATGCTGGATGATATCCTAGTTCAATCAATTTTACTTTTGCTTTTTTGTCAATTACTAAAGAGATACTTTTTTCTAAAAGTTGATCCTTCAATTCTACTAGCATAAGATCAAGAACTTGAAGTAGGTGTTCTTTCTCTAGTGAATTAAATTCAACTATGGAGTCGAAGCGGTTTAGGAATTCGGGTTTAAAGTAAGATCCTAAGGATTCTAAAATTCCAGATTCCTTTTGCATTTCTTCTCCAACAGAGTTAAACCCAACGGTTATTTTCTTATGGGAAACCCCTGCATTGCTTGTCATAATGAGAACAGTATCCTTAAAACTAACTGTTCTTCCTTGGCTGTCAGTAAGTCTTCCGTCTTCCAATATTTGCAAAAACATATGTTGCACATCAGGATGTGCTTTTTCAATTTCATCTAACAATATGAGGCTATATGGATTACGTCTTACCTTTTCTGTTAATTGTCCTGCCTCGTCATGTCCAACGTATCCAGGCGGTGAACCAATTAGTTTAGATACAGAATGTTTTTCCATATATTCACTCATGTCTAAGCGAATCATAGCTTCTTTTGATCCAAATAATTGTTCAGCCAATGATTTAGCTAATTCCGTTTTTCCTACACCAGTAGGACCAACAAACAAGAAACTTCCAATTGGTCGATGCTTTGATTTTAGTCCTGCTCGACTTCTACGAATTGCTTTCGCAACCTTTTGAACAGCCACATCTTGTCCAATTACTTTATTTGAAAGATTTTTTTCAAGAAGTTTCATCTTGTCCTTTTCATTCTCTTGAAGCTTACCTACAGGAATCCCTGTTTTTCTTTCAACTAAACTCATAATAAATTCTTGGTCCACAACGCCTTTATTTTGATTTACAGCTTCTGATTGAAGCTCTTGTTCTAACTTGATTTCTTGATCTCGTAATTTAGCTGCTTCTTCATACCTTTCATTAATAGTAGCCTGTTGCTTCTTCTCTCTCAATTCGTTCAATTTCTTCTGTAACGAAGCTACTTCTTTCCCTTCTGACAAAAGATTCACCTTAGAACCTGCTTCATCTAATAAATCGATGGCTTTGTCTGGTAAGAAACGATCTTGAATATAACGTTCAGATAAAGTTATACAGGCTTTTAAAGCTTCTTCAGTATATTCGACCTTATGATAGTCTTCGTATTTAGATTGCAAACCTTTTAAGATTTCGTATGCTTCTTCTACTGTTGGTTCCTTAACTGTAATTGGCTGGAATCGTCTTTCTAATGCAGCATCTTTTTCAATCTGACGATATTCCTTTAGAGTAGTTGCTCCAATTACCTGTAGCTCTCCACGAGCAAGTGCTGGTTTTAGAATATTCCCAGCGTCCATAGCTCCCTCTGCAGAACCTGCACCAACTAGCTGATGGATTTCATCAATAAATAAAAGAACATTTTGTCTAGATTGTAATTCCGAAATAATACTCTTTAATCTCTCTTCAAAAGACCCACGGATTCCGGTACCAGCAGTTAATGATGCGACATCCATGACGTAAAGTTCTTTACCAACTAATTTAGATGGGACATCTCCTGAAACAATTTTTAGTGCTAGTCCTTCTGCAATTGCTGTTTTACCTACTCCAGGTTCACCGATCAAAACAGGGTTATTTTTATTTCGTCGATTTAGAATTTCTATAACTCTTTCTACTTCTTGATCACGACCGATCACTGGATCAATTTGACCATTTCTAGCCTGGTCGGTTACATTTCGTCCGAATTGATCTAGTAATCCATTGCCTCCTCTTCCCCTTTGGGCGGGATCAGCATTTGTATTTTGATTATTTGAAAAAGAATGTTGATTTCCTGTAGCAAAGCCGTTAATTAAGTCATCAAATGGGAAACCACTGTTAAATCCAGAAGGCATTTTATTTTTGGCTTCCGCATTTTCGAAACAAGAAAGACACATTTTGACTTGGGACTTATGATGATTAATTTGAGTATATACATTTATTTGCGCTTCATTTTTATTACAAATTTGACATAACATCAAAAATGACCTCCTTTGTTATTACCTTGACCTTTTTTGACCAATGGTTGACTTTATTATACTTTGACCTTTTTTGACTTTCAAGTATTTGAATTTAAAAACTTTTTAAAAACTAAATAAATACCTATTAGATCAAGTAATGTTTTTGTATCTGTCTTATGCAAGGACTCCTTCCTCAAAACACGACAGTGTTTAGGTGGGAGATGAATCGCATAGAAAAATTAATTTAAATAGGCCACAGCGGACACTGTGACCTATAGGATAAGCGGTTCCCCCCTAGGGGATCGGCTATTTTTTTTCGTTCTCCGTCATTGTAAACTTTCCAAATAATCTTCAATTCCTTTTTTGCTTTTAAGCTTGATGACCTTATTTTCTGGATTCATCTTTTGAAAAGCCTCAAATCGTTTTTCCATTTTTTCTTTACGAGAGTGATAGGTTGTGAGAATAAACTTTAAAAACTTGTAATCCATTTTTTCCTTACATCCAACCGTCATATCAGGCCTGGTTTTCCCTTGGTACTGAATACTTCTTTTGATGACACGATATAAGCAAACACTTAAGGGAAGCTCCAAATAAATAATTGTATCAGCGTTTTGAATACGCAAATCGTATGTACTGCTATAATTTCCTTCTATAATCCAACTATCATTTACAACGATTTGCTCCTGTTTGAATGAAAATTCTTCTAAAGACGCTTCTATCCATCCAGGCTTCCAATAAAGTGTATCTAAGTGATAAACTTGAATATGTAATTTTTCTCCGAGTTTTTGGGCAAAAGTAGATTTACCTACACCTGCTGAAACACCTAATACTAATATTCTTTTCAATTTTCGCTATTCTCCCTGCTTTATTTTTTTATCATTTCTTATAGAGGAACATCTAACATTGACTTCAACCTATGATGAAAATCCTCAAATGAAAGTTGACTTGGAATGGGGTTAGGTACAATTACAAAGAAAAGTCAAGAAACTCCTAGCTGCTATTAAGCCATTTAACAATCTTTATATGCAACCGCTTCTGTTAATGAAATTTCAATTCGATTCAATGCTAACGTAAGATCTTGGTTTTATCCAGTATTTAAGGCCTTTAGGTCATACCCTAGGGTGCTAACAATAAGTGGGGAACGGCCTTGTACTTTATGTTTATAACTTCATTGCTCGTACATATGACATTAAAATATGTCTCAATGCCTAAATCATTATACTTTATTATCCCAAATTTTTTAGAAAAACTTGACTTATTGTTAAATGGATTCTTGAAGGCGTATTTTGCTTTCTAAGAAGCGCCTAATACTCTTTAATGTAAGTCCTAATGGCGAAAGTCTAATTTTTTTATGTACTATCAACCAACCAAAGTTAAATTCTGATAGTATAAATAAGCAAAAAGGGGCTCTACCAATGTAGAACCCCACCTAAATTTAAATAGCTGCAAATTCATTGCATTCTTTAGCGCAATGAAAACAAGTTTGTGCGCATCTTTGTGATTCTGGATCTGGGAACTGACGGCAAGTATTTCCACAGACTTCACAAACATAAGCACAATATTTAGCTAATGATTTTGAAAGTTGGCTATTTCTCGCAAGATATCTTGACATTAATTCGCACATATCAGCACAGTCACGCAAATGGCTAAGTTGAATTCCTCTGCCGTACATATCCTTTGATTTATGCAACATTCCAATCATATGTTCGCAGGTTGCAGCACAGTCCTGTACTGTGCCTAATAACCCTTCAGATAAATGATCATGTGGCATGAATTGGTCACCATGATAGTGTTCGTATTGATGCACTAGTAATTCCTCCCTGTGTTTTATTGTCTAGGCATAAGTATCATATGATAACCACCTATCAAAGGGATGGGCGAATCGCTTATTTATTGTATTATTTTAAATTTACTTTGAAACATTTAAAAAAGGAAATACCATTGATAATTATTTAGAGAGAATGCCTTAGTTGCACTTATGCAGATAGGAAAGTTTTATACTTTCCTATCTGTTAAAAAAGCCCCTAACTAAAGTTAGGAGCTTTGACTATTTTTCACTTATAACTCGGAAATCCTACTTCATGAATATTTCCTGGCTCTTGTCTTTCCATTAATTCAGCAAGAGCTGCTTCTAGGACCTTTCGTTGGGTGTTCTTATCATGAGGCTTTCCGAGGGAATGCCCAAATTCGAAGCCCATTGGATGAATCGCACGAGGCGGTCTCATTAAGCTTGATTGTTCAACATCCAAAGTAATTAAAGATGTTGGAATACCTTGTGCTTCAATTCCGCGTTGCACTGTAACTACAGTACGATGACAAAGTGGTCAGCCAGCTGTTAAGAGAACTGCATCAGCTTTTGAGCGAACAACTTCTTTAACTAACGCTGGAACCGTTTCTTTGTTAATTTTATTTAATCTCATTGAATAGCCCATCATTGTTAGGTGCTTTTCAGCTACCCCACCAAGATCACCATCGTTAACCATTTCACGTAAACGATCAATTGGGAAAACGCAATTAATATCTTCTTTAGGGTAATCCGTATTATAGTGATCTTTTGGAGCAGAGTGAGTTACGGTCAAATCTTCTGCTTGAACATCACCAGGAATTACACGATACGTAGCATCTCCTTCAGCGGGATCTGTATTATATGGTTCTTGGTCCTTTAAATGAACACCTGAAGTTGACACGATCATGATTGTCATTTCATGTAGCGGTTTGTTGACAGGTGTATATGGGATCGCTTTTCTTGATAATTCCATACACTACCACCTCATTTTTTTCTAATAGCTTGTCTAGCCTTTTTAAATTTAGAAGTTTAATTTTCGAAGAACGTCAAAGATCTCTTCATTGTCAGGTTGCTTATCGATTGGATGTACATCAATGAATTGAACAACGCCTTCTTTATCGATAACAAACAATGCTCGCTCAGATGCACCGTAAGCTGGTTTCCCTTTTTCTTTACGTAGTACTCCGAATTTTTCAGAAACCTCACCATGAGGATAGAAATCAGAGCAAAGTGGATAAGAAATTCCACCAAGTGATTTTTGCCAAGCCTCATGGCTATCAACACTATCAACACTTATACCCAAAACTTGGGTATCAAACTCTTCAAAACGAGGAAGATCGTCCTCGTATGAAGGCATTTGCGCACCTCAGACAGGTGTCCAATCTAGAGGGTAAAAACTAATAAATACATTTTTGTCTCCAAGATAGTCACTTAGTTTTACTTCGCGACCACCATGTGCGGGCAATGTGAAGTCTGGTGCCTTGTCACCAACCTTTAGGGTACTTGTTTCAGTAGCTCCTTGTGGCATATTCATTCTCCTTCCTTATTACCAAATTCTCGGTAAAATTAAACATCCTCTAGTTTCACCATATTTAAATGAAATTAATCCTTTAAAGGAAAAAACAAGAGGAAGTTTTTTACCGCAAGTTCTATTTTGCAGAAATTGTGAAAAAATGTACAGCAATATGCACAATTCCCAAAAAATATTAAAAGCCAATATTTTCTACAAAAATCATTCCTTTATATGATCTTTACAAAAAGAAAGGATCTCCTCTTCCTCGTCTTCTTCTAAAGCAAAATCAAGAGGTTTATTGCTAGTTGCTTCATAAAACTGATAATTAACAATCCTTACATCTTCACCGTAAATGGCAAGAATAACTTTCAAGGATAGACCTTCTTCACTATACAATTCATCATCCTCTTCTACTTCCACCTCTAAAAGAAACTCATAACGATCCCCTTCAATAATTCCGGTTGGATCATTCCACTTTTCAACAGAATAACTTTTTACTTCCATTATTTAGACCACCTTCTATATCGTTTTAGTATAATATTTTTTCCCTTTTTCATCTGTATCTTCGACAAACCCCATTTTTTTCAAATAATTAATATGATCGGGATTTGAACTATAACTAATAAAAATTGTATATCCTTGACTTAAAAAATAAGTCTTACTTGATTCATAGATAAATGATCCAATTTTAAAATCACGATACTCAGGAATGACAAAGTCCAACATAATCTCTAATGTATGCTCATTATGTCTCTTAGCAATAAACAAACCAGCTGGCACCATATTTCTTAAGATAAACAATTTAACCTCTGATTTTATGGGATCTACTTCTGAAAGTGAAAAATACTTTTCAATTCCAGATTCATAAAAATCAAGAAAATGCTGTACATATGGAGAATCATTTTCAATAGGAAGTAATTTAAAATATTCTTTTGAATTATAAATTTTGTATAAATAATATACATTGATCAAAACAATACCTAAATTCATAAAACCTACAGGAAGAGCCCCAATTAGAAATCCATATAAGGCAAAGATAGCAGAACCAATCAAATTCACCCATCTTAACTTAATAATGGAACTCATCAATAGTGATATTAATACAATCAAAGAAGCTAAATAGCCTAACCATTCTAACCAATCAAAAGCCATTACTATTCCCCTTTCAAAAATTAAATACGGACTATTATAACATACTTTCTAAACATGCCAACATCAACTGGTTATTAGTATGTACGAAAATGCAACTCTCATAATAAATATTGCTTGACATTTTGTTAAAAATTTCAGAATATTTAATATAGTAAGTGTAAATTAAGGGGGTATGAGTCATTGATTGAATTTCTAGAAACATTTAATGAAAAAGGTGCTGAGGTTTTAGAGGAGATTGGAGGTTATGTTTGGGGTCCATTTTTACTAATTTTATTGGTTGGTACAGGTCTTTTTCTTTCTATTCGTTTGTTATTTCTTCAATTTCGAGCTTTGCCTTACGCTTTAAAACTTTCTTTCAGTAAGCATCAAGACAAAGAGTCCGAGGGTGATATTACTCATTATCAAGCTTTAACTACTGCACTTGCTGCAACAGTGGGTACAGGGAATATTGCAGGGGTGGCAACTGCTGTCGTTGCCGGTGGACCCGGGGCAGTTTTTTGGATGTGGATTACTGCTCTTGTAGGAATGGCTACCAAGTATGCGGAAGCCCTTTTAGCGGTTAAATATCGTGTAAAGAATGACAAGGGAGAAATGTCTGGTGGACCAATGTATTATTTGGAACGGGGTATTAATAACAAAGCAGGTAAGGTTTTAGGAGTCATGTTTGCCATTTTTGCTGCTATTGCGGCATTTGGAATTGGAAATATGGTTCAATCTAATACTGCTGCTGCTTCTCTGGAAGAAACGTTTTCTATTCACCCCTTTATCACTGGTATTGTCTTTGCTGTATTAGCAGCATTAGTCATTCTTGGGGGAATTAAGAGTATTGGAAAAGTTACAGCATTTTTTGTTCCTATTATGGCTGCTTTCTATGTTATTGGTGGACTAATTGTTATAGTAACGAACTTCAATTTAGTTGGAGATGCTGTAGGTTTAATTTTTAGTGATGCATTTTCAGGAAATGCAGTGGCTGGTGGTCTTTTAGGTACAGCTATTCGATATGGTGTAGCTCGAGGCGTATTCTCCAATGAAGCTGGTCTAGGTTCTGCTCCTATTGCTGCAGCAGCTGCTAAGACAGACTACCCGGCTCGTCAAGCATTAGTATCTATGACACAGGTATTTATTGATACAATTGTAATCTGTTCAATTACGGGTATTACCATTGTCATGGCAAATCAATGGGGAGACGGATTAGATGGGTCTACACTAACTAGTGCCTCTTTTGCTCAATTCTTAGGATCAGCAGGTAATTACATTGTTACCTTTGGTGTATTATTCTTTACATTCTCTACTATTCTTGGATGGGCATACTATGGAGAAAAATCTATCGATTACCTTTTGGGAGATCAAGGTGTTAAAATTTATCGTTATTTCTATATTTTCTTTATTTTTGTTGGAGCCTCTGTTTCCTTAGATGTTGTATTTGGCTTTGCAGATATTATGAACGGCCTTATGGCATTTCCGAACTTAATTGGCCTTCTTGCTCTGTCTGGGGTAGTTGTGGCTGAAACTAAAAAGTTTATGAAAGTTGCCAAGGAAGAGAAGCTACAATCTGCTGGAAGTTCATTGGATGCTTAGATTGATAATATTTGCAAAAAAAGAACTGCTCCATTAGGAGCAGTTCTTTTTCATTCCTCTGTAATTTCCCAATCATAAGTTAATTCAACACTACCTTTTAAGGTCTGTGCTACCGGACAATTTCTTTCGAATACCCGTAAGGACCTCTCAGCCTCTTCCCTTTTTCCTTTTGGGATAGTTACGTCAAAATGGATGTCAATTGCTGTTATTTTCATAACCCCTTCTGGTGCTTCTATTTTTCCCCTGGCATCGGCTTTTACTTTATCTGGTGATGTTGGTATTTTACGCGCCTCCAGCGCGCCGGATAATGTACCAACCATTCATCCACCAGCAGCAGCTACAATATGGTCCAAAGTTGAAGGGTACTCCTTTTCGGGAGTTGCTTTATAAAAATCTTTTACTCCCCCGTGAACACCAAAGTAAATGGGTTCTGAGAAATCAGCTATGTAAGCTCTTCGGTTAGGTCTTTCATCTTGAACGATATGAATCTTTGAGATTTCAATTAGATCAGACATATTTGCTCTACCTCCATTCTTTTTATATATTTATTCCCTTTCGTAAAACAAAAAAACTTCTTTCATTCCCCAGGCAAGCGCAAAATATGACAGGAATATCGAATAAATATATTTTTCTTTATTAAAATTGAACAAAGCTCAGTATTTAATGTCGAACTGTCTGATTATTTAAAAATTTTCCTGTGAACTAGTTTCTCCCAAAAACGCCAGTGTAATTTGTTTTTCACAAAGATCATGAGTTTTGTTCCATTTCCTACTGGATACCGTAATTTTTTAAGTATCTTTTTTTGTGATAATTCAACTATCAAATTTGCTACTTCAATAGGATCTCCGTGCTTTGACTTCCCTTTTTCTAATTCAGAAAGAATAGCATCCATGTAACCTTCATAATCTGGAATCGGTTCTTTAGATTTTGGCAATTCCATTCCTGATGTCCAAATATTCGTTTTATAAGATCCAGGCTCGATTAAAGCTACTTGAATACCAAGCGGACTTACTTCCAATCTTAAACTCTCTGTATACCCTTCTATAGCATATTTAGAGGCGACATAAGGAGATAAGCCTGGAAAAGCCAACCGTCCACTAATGCTGCTTATATTAATAATTGTTCCAAAGCGTTGCTTTCTCATCCGTGGTAAAACCATTTTAGTTACTGCCATTAGACCAAAGACATTTGTATCAAACTGTTTTTTATATTCCTCAACAGAAACTTGTTCTACAAAACCACCCATGGCATAGCCTGCATTATTAACAAGCAAATCAACACGGTCCAATGATTCTAGTTTTCTCTGAAATTGATCAAACGTTTGATTAATTGTTACATCTAACTCTAAAGGAGTAATTCTGTTTAAAATTTCTGGGTCCGACGTAATTGATTTAAAAACATCAGCCTTTTCTATATTCCTCATAGTAGCTAAAACATGAAACCCACTTTTAGCTAGTTCAATGGATGTCAATAAACCAAAGCCACTTGAAGAACCTGTCACGATTGCTACTTTGTTCAAAACGATTTCCCCCAACCACTTTTAATAGCCTTAATCATAGCCATTCTACTATTTCTATTCTGTTTCCAAAGGGATCCTGGACATAGATTCGATTAGCACCAGGCAACAAATCATCACTTGTAAACTTAATTTGATTTTCATTCAAATAGATTTTCAGCTCTTCTAAATCTTGTACTTCAAAGGCTGGATGAGCCTTTTTAGCAGGAGTAAATGGCTCTTCAATTCCAATATGGACTTGATGATTTCCGGCTTGAAACCATACCCCACCTCTATTTTTTAAGTCTTCAGGTTTTTCAATTTCTTCAAATCCCAAAATATGACTAAAAAAATGACGAGCATCACTTTCAGATCCTTTAGGTGCAGCAAGCTGGACATGGTCAATTCCCTTAAATAAAAACATAAATACTCTCCCCCATTCTACTCTTTCGTAATGAGTGGTTTTCTGAGAATTTGAACTTTAATAGTAAAAAAACTAGGAAAGTTGATCAAATTGAAACTTGCAAACAATTAATGATGAATGATTTAGGAATGGCAATTCTACCTGAAACATCAATTAAAAATCTTGGACAAAACTTCTATCATAAGGAAAGGCTTGAATTAAACGGAGAACTATTAAAACGTGATACTTGGGTTTGTTACTCAACTAAAGCTAAAGAGTTGCCTCAGGTTAGGGCATTTTTGAAAATGATCGAAGAAAATTAAAAGTAACTACATAATCATCTATTTCTATTACATGGAAAAGGAGTGCCAAAAGCTTGATGAACATTGTATAGTTTCGGATCAATATCCAATGGTAGATCTAATACCATTTTAGAAATTTGGTAACCCAAATATGGACCAACTGTAAGCCCAGAAGAGCCTAGACCATTCGCCACAAACAATCCCTGATAATGTGGTGCTTTTCCGAAAACAGGTAAAAAACCTGGAGTAAAAGGACGAAAACCTACTCTTGTTTCTAAAATAATACTATCTGCTAAAGCGGGAGCAATTGCCAGAGCTTTGTTTAACACTTCTTGAATCCCACCAGCTGTTACTCTTAGGTCTTCTTTTTCCACATCATTCTCATGGGTTGCCCCTGCAATAATTCTTCCATTATCGTAAGCGAGTAGATATTGATCACTTGGTGGCATCACCACAGGCCAATGGCTAGTATCTTTATTCTTTATTCCGAAATGAAGGATTTGAGCTTTCTGAAAAGTTACTAAAAAATTTAAACCTAATGGCAATAATAGTTCTTTCCCCCAAGCACCAGCTGTAACAATTACAGAATCAGCAGGAATAAACTCTCCCTCTACCCTTATGCCTTTAACTTTATTTTTCTGATATTCAAGAACAGCATCACCTACAATATGAATGGCACCTAATTTCTTAGAAGCGTTAAGGAGTGCATTTCGAAATGCCCTGCCATCAACACGTGCTCCTCCACTTACAAATAATGAAGAATAGTCACTGTCTAAAAGAGGAAATAGAGCTTTTGTTTCCTCTGAAGATAATCTTTTAATTTCTCCAATTTCTGGTGCATCATTTCTTCGGTCCTTTGCAATCTTTTCTAGCTTATCTAGTTTACTTTCCTCTTTTCGAATGCAGATTGTACCAACCTGAGAATATCCTACCTCGTATTCTCCTTCTTCTTCTAATTGTTTTATTAGGGAAGGATAATAGGCTGCTCCATTCTTTGCTAATGTATACCAGGCCTTATTCCGTCTTTGGGAGAGCCATGGACAAATAATCCCAGCAGCAGCATCGGTTGCTTGTCCAGGATCATTTCGATCAACTAATAACACTTCTTTATTTTGTTTGGCTAAATGATAGGCGGTGGAAACACCAAGTATTCCTCCGCCTATAACAATAAATCGATTCATACCAACACCTGTTTTCTACCCTTTATATTTTTGAAAGACAAGAGAAGCGTTATGTCCACCGAAACCTAAAGAATTCGATAAAACTGTGGTAATCTCTTTTTCTATTGCTTGATTTGGAATATAATTTAAATCTAATTCCTCATCAGGTGTTTCATAGTTGATGGTTGGTGGTAGTATACCATCTTTTATAGCTAAGATTGAGAAAATGGCTTCTACTGCACCAGCTGCACCTAGCAAATGTCCTGTCATCGATTTTGTAGAGCTTATAGCTAGGTTATAGGCATGAGATTCAAAGACTTTTTTAACAGCAATGGTTTCATTTAAATCATTATAGTGAGTACTTGTTCCGTGGGCATTAATATAGTCCACATCTGATGGGGGGATATTAGCATCCTGTAAAGCCAACTTCATTGATCGTTGGGCCCCTTCTCCATCTGGAGCTGGAGATGTAATATGATAGGCATCTCCGGTACCTGCATATCCTACAATTTCTCCATAAATTTTCGCCTTACGTGCTAGTGCATGTTCCAGTTCCTCTAGAATTAAGATTCCGCAGCCTTCCGCAATTACAAAACCATCTCTATTTTTGTCAAACGGTCTACTAGCATGATGAGGGTCGGGATTTGTTGATAAGGCAGTCATGTTATTAAATCCTGCAACAGTCATTTCAGTAATGGCGGCTTCTGTTCCTCCGGCAATCATTACATCCATATCCCCTTTTTGAATCACACGAAATGCGTCACCAATAGAATTAGCACCAGATGCACAAGCTGTGACCGAGCAATTATTCATTCCTTTAGCTCCTAACTCAATAGATACCCTCCCAGAAGCCATATCCGGAATAAACATTGGAATAGTAAATGGACTTACCCTTTTTGGTCCCTTTGATAAATATCGTTTATGTTGCTCTTCAAACGTATCTAATCCACCAATTCCAGAACCAATCCATACGCCAGTACGATTGGGATCTGCATTTATTCCTACAGCAA
This sequence comes from Bacillaceae bacterium S4-13-56, assembly GCA_040191315.1. Taxonomy (NCBI): domain Bacteria; kingdom Bacillati; phylum Bacillota; class Bacilli; order Caryophanales; family Bacillaceae; species Bacillaceae bacterium S4-13-56. The sequence goes on from JAWJLM010000008.1 coordinate 25,753, forward strand.
TTCCAGCATCCTCAATTGCCATCTTGCTAGAAGCAATGGCAAATTGAGTAAATCGCCCCATGCGTTTAACTTCTTTTTTGTCCATAAATTGACTAGGATCAAAGTTTTTTACTTCACCGGAAATGTTGATAGGTGAATTTTCAACATCTATTTTCGTCATGGGAGCAATTCCTGAAGTTCCATTTTTAATATGATCCCATGATTCTACTGCATTATTTGCTAATGGAGTAACAGCACCTAGCCCTGTAATAACAACCCTTTTCTTCACAAACTCTCTCCCCTTCACTTATATTCGCATTTATATTATTTACTTCTATGACCTAGTTCTAATTATAATGGAAGATTCTTAAATATTCATCTGTCACATTTTTATCTGCAAAAAAGTACTCACTTTTATGCAGTATAGAAGTGAGTACTTTTTATTACTTATTTGTTTTTCAGTTTAGCTAATGCCTCAGCCAATGCAGGATTTGTAAATTCCTCTTTTTCTTGCTTTTTCATGTACTTCTGTACATCACGTTTTGAAACGTTATGGTTTTTTTCTTTTTTTCTTCGCTCATTGAATGTGGAAAGCTTCTCGCGGTGTCCACATTTACAGGTAAACATTTGACCTTCTCCTTCTCCTCTAAGCTCCATACGTTTATGACAGTTTGGGCAGCGGGCATTCGTTACTTTCGCAATGTTTTTCTTATGACCACAGGAACGATCCTGACAGACAAGCATTTTACCCTTTTTGCCATTCACTTCAAGCATTAGCTTCCCACACTCCGGACATTTAGTGCCCGTAACATTATCATGCTTAAACTTTTCATCCTTTGTCTTAATTTCATGAACAATCGTTTTGGCATAAGATTTAATTTCTTGGATAAATTCTTCTTTCTTTAGCTTTCCATCAGAAATTCTAGATAATTTTTGTTCCCATTCGGCTGTAAGGATAGGTGACTTTAAATCATCAGGTACCAAATCGAGAAGTTGTTTTCCTTTAGAAGTAAGATGAACATATTTACCTTTTTTCTCAACGTAGAATGTATTGTATAGTTTCTCTATAATGTCAGCACGAGTTGCAACTGTCCCAAGTCCTCCAGTGTTTTTTAATGTCTCTACATGCTTTTTATTCTTTTGCTCCAAAAATTTTACGGGGTTTTCCATAGCCTGTAAGAGCGTTCCCTCTGTGAATCTCTCTGGAGGCTTTGTTTGATCTTTTATTAGAGAAAAAGTAATTCCTTGAAACGTTTCTCCTTGTTGAATAGAAGGGAGAACTTGGTCTTTCTCCTCCTCTTCCCTTTCATCAAGAGATTGACTCTGATAGAGCTCCTTCCAACCATTGTTCAAAACTCTTTTTCCTTTAGCTCTAAACAATGATCCATTAACTTCTGCATGAATGGTCGTTTGTTCATACTCAAAAGCTGGTAATAAAACAGCTAGAAACCTTTTCACTACCAAATCATAAATTTTAAATTCTTTATCATTCAAAGCAGACAAACGAACGGGTTGCTCAGTAGGAATGATGGCATGATGATCTGAAACTTTTCGGTCATCAACAAAAGAAGGATGACCTTTAATCTCTTTTCTTAAGATTCCAACCGCAATTTTTTTGTATTCTCCACCTGAAGAGGCCTGAACCCTTTCTTTTAAGGTTGGAACAATATCTGATGAGAGGTAGCGCGAATCAGTCCTTGGATAAGTCAGTACCTTGTGCTGTTCATAAAGTTTTTGCATGATTGATAAGGTTTGTTTAGCCGAGAACCCGAAAATTCTATTGGCATCTCTTTGCAAGTCGGTTAAATCGTATAATTGAGGAGCGAAGGATTTTTTGTGAGTTTTATCTACTTTACTCACTCTTGCTTCTTTGTTTCTTACACTTTCTAACAATTGTTCTGCCTTTTGCTTAGAAAAGATTCTTGTTTGTTTAGAAGATTGATCATACCATGTAAAGGATAATCCATCTCTTGTTTCAGCTCTTATACCATAATAATCCTGCGGCTGAAAATCCTTTATTTCTTGTTCCCTTTGTGCAATCATCTGCAATGTTGGGGTTTGAACTCGACCACTCGACAGCTGAGCATTGAATTTAGTTGTTAACGCACGTGTTGCATTTAAACCTACATACCAGTCAGCTTCAGATCTTGCTACAGCGGATGCGTAGAGATTTTCATAATGTTTACCTGGTTGCAGCTTTTGAAATCCTTCTTTAATCGCCTTATCTGTTACAGAAGAAATCCAAAGTCGTTTAATTGGCTTTTGTACTCTTGATTTTTCAATGATCCAGCGAGCGACTAGCTCTCCTTCACGACCAGCATCTGTAGCAATAATTACCTCTTTCACATCTTTTCGCGTTAACTGCGATTTCACGGTTTGAAATTGTTTTCCTGTTTTCTTAATAACCACCAACTTGAGGTTCGAAGGTAGCATTGGCAAATCCTCTAATTTCCAAGTTTTATATTTATCATCATAAGTCTCTGGGTCAGCAAGTGTGACCAAATGGCCTAATGCCCAAGTTACAATATATTTATCTCCTTCTAAATAACCATTCCTTGATTGATGACAATTTAGAATACGAGCAATATCTCGCCCAACGGAAGGCTTTTCTGCTAAAACCACTATTTTACTCATAATTTCCATTCCTTTCACAAAAACGCATTCCTATTTACTTTATCATAAGTGGTTCATTAGAGGTAAAATAACTGCTTTTTATTCATTCCGCTCATTTAATATATCGCGAATAATCTCTACATGTACTGTTGCCCAAGCATTTTCTCGGAAGTGTATTGTTACCATAATAGTAAGAATAGAGAAGTAGATTATAGTAAAAGTAAGCCACAGAAAAGAGCCGTTATTCATTAAGAATTCCTCTAAGGGACCAGAAAACAAAAATAAAAACCATGGAACTGCCGTGACGAAGATTAAGACAATTCCTGATCCATTTCGTTCTTTCATCATTCGATAATATAGTTTTTTTAAAGTATCCGTTTCTATAGATTGATAAAAGTCTTGTATTTCTTGCATTTCTTTAATCATTTTCAAATTTTTATACGAGACACCTTTATTAGACGCCTCTCTCATTTTCAAATATATTTTATGTGCATCTCCCCGAAAGGAAATCATACCTCTATCTCCCTTCTTCATAAACCAGGTATATATAATTATCAGTATGAGACTATTAACGTATCTTTAAACTAAGAAAAGCGCAAGCGCCCTCGATCATCGACGTAAGGCGGTGGACCTCATCGAGCGAGATAAAGGAAACACGGTTCACGAAGTGAATCGATGTTGACTTATCGATGGAGAGGAGGGAACCGACTCTAGTCGATAGGGCGCTGGAGCTAGCCAAATTTTATACTTTATCTTTCAAAAAAAACAGTTAGGAAAAACACCTAACTGTTAGAATTAATTGATTGACTTATATCGTCCATTGATCATGGACAACCGCAATTAACTTCCATTCACCGTCTTCTTTTTGATAAACAAGATATAGACTTTGCCAATCCATAAAGTTATTTGCTTCCGTACCTTTATCATAAAATTCTACATAAAAAGAATTTGGAAAGGCTTCTTTGATATTATTATACGTATTTCCTCTTTGTTTCATTTCGTTTATATTTTTTTCATCATACTCTATCAACTGATCTGCTTTCACAAATTGATTCCAATATTCCCTCGGTGTTAATTCCATTGGCATTCCACTACCATCGTATATTCCCCATTCGAATTTTTCTGTTCGATCCAATAGGCTAAGGACTTCATTTTTTTGAAATATCTCTGCATCATCCTTAATGTTGACATAAGGAGAGAATGTCAGCCCTTTTTTGGAATGGACAATACTTGATAGTTCCTGCATATTTCTGTCTGCCAATACTTGTAAGGTCTGTTCCGCAACTTCTTCAATAGATTCTTCTTGTGTAGGTTTATTAGAATCTTGTTCTCCATTTTGCTCTATTGAATACTTAAATACGGACCAAATACCAGCTTCGCCTAATTTAACGGGTTGATCTAATAGGAGATGGAATTTCGTCTGATCAACAAGAATTTCAAAGTATACTTCACTTGAATTAAGAGATTCAGACATCTTTTGTTGAATGACTTGAATGTCTCCTTTTTCCCCAAATTCTTGAGAAACAAAAGTAAATGCTGTATCTTGGGGATCGAGTTTCCCCGGCTGATGTCCTTGATCAACTTCCTTTTGTTCTGCATCCAATTCCTCTTGATTTCTTTCAACATCTTGCCATTTTATACTTGGGTCATTTTTCGGATCTTCTTCAGAGGCCATTTCATCTATAATTTTGAAATAATCATTTGTAAATTGGTCAACAACGCTTTGATCTATTTCATAATAGTGACCATTCACACTAACTATTCCTTTACCGTAAAAAGTTAATGAATGTAATAGTTCGGAACTATTGATATCCGCATACAAATTTAATGTCAGGCTATTAGTAGAACCTTCCTTAATTCCTTCTTTGGTTGTTTGTTTAAATTCCATCTTACCAATGGTCTCAAAGAACGAGAGAATTACTTTATCATCACTTGTACCGGTTGTTTTCTCATCTTTTATAACTTCAATAAAAGAGACATTTTCAGGTACGGAAAACGCAGAGTAATTTTCTATAATCGGTGATGTATTTGGTGGTGTATCTTGATTAGGTAAATTAGTAATAAAAAGTAAAGCAAAAATGCCTACGGCAACCATAGCCCCCATTGTCTTAAAGAAAGGGAAGCGAGGGGTTTTTTTTACTTCATAATTTTCTATGGCGGTTTGAATCAAGCTTCTCCTTTCTTTGCTCAGTTTCGGTTTTGGCATCTGAGTTAATTGCTTATCTAATTTTTGAGAATCCCTGTAGCTCATCGTCTTCATCCCTCCTTAAGATTTCTAGTAAAACTTGTCGGGCACGATGTTGAGTGGATCTTACTTTACTTTCACTCCAATTTAAAATGTCTGCTGTTTCCTTGATAGAAAGTTCTTTTACCCCTCTTAAAATTGTCACCTCTTGATAAGAAGGCTTTAATTGACGAATAGCTGAAAATATTCTATGGGTTTCTTCATTTCCATCCAAAATGAACTCAGGGGTCTCATAAGAAACTACTTCAGGAGATTTGTCTAAAGGAATTAGTTTCTTCCATTTTCTCGAACCTCTTTTTCTCCATTCATCGATGGCTACATTTCTGGCTATACTATATAACCAAGTTTTTGGGCTAGAAAGGTTTTCAAAATGTTTATAGGATTTCAAAGCCCTTATAAACACTTCCTGTACCAAATCTTCTGCATCACTGGAACCAACTCTATATAACAAAAAATGAAAGATATCGTCCCCGTATAAATCAAACCATTCAGATATTATCTCTTTATGGTCCACGCCTCCTTCACCTCCATCTTACTTCTAATCAATTAGACGTATCATATCAAAAAACATTGCAAAATGACTGAAAAGTTTTCAAAAAATAAAGCATCCATTTTTAAAAATGAATGCTCTGTGTTCTCACAGAATATTTTACTCTTCTTCCTCAAAAGAGCCACGCTTCATGTTCTTTCCATGGTAGATCTCGTCCATTTCAAAAATGAGGTTATCTGTTATTTCTTCTTGCTCTTCTTCTGTTAATTTGTCCTTTGAATACCCAAATAAATAATTATCTAAATCAAAGTCTTTCAATTTACATTTAGTATGAAAAATGTGCTCTGAATAAATATTCACATCAATCATGTCGTACATTTCTTTTACTCTGGCTGGTAAATAATTTTGTATGGAGCTTATGTCATGATCAATAAATAATTTTGTACCATCTTCAGCTCTAGTAAATCCTCTTACTCTATAATCCATGGTCATTACATCTGTTTCAAAGGAATGAATCAAGTAGGTTAGAGCTTTTAGAGGTGAAATTTCACCGCATGTTGCTACATCAATGTCCGCGCGGAAAGTGCTTATTCCCTCTTGTGGATGATATTCCGGATATGTGTGGACGGTGATATGACTTTTGTCTAGACCAACGAGTACTGCTTCTGGAAGTGGGCCTGGTGATTCATCATAAGATTCTTCAGGAACTTCAACAACTGGACCTTCAGATACTAAAACTGTTACACTCGCTCCTTGTGGAATATAGTCTTGCTTGGCAACATTAAGAACATGTGCTCCAATTATATCAGCAACGTTAGTTAAAATATGCGTTAATCGATCTGCGTTGTATTGATCATCGATATATTCTATGTAGGCTTCCCGTTCTTCTTTAGTTTTTGTATAACAAATATCATACATATTAAAGCTTAATGTTTTCGTAAGATTGTTAAAACCATGAAATTTAATCCGTTCTTCATGTGATAAATTCATAACAAAATCCCCCTTACTCAATTATTCATAGAGTACCCAAACTCACAAAGAAAAAAACAATCCTATATAAATTAGGATTGTTTTTTATATTGTAGAATTAACTAACCGTATTTCGTAGAATTCCAATTCCTGTTATTTCTATTTCAATAAGATCACCTGTTGATAAATATCTTGGAGGTTTAAAACCACTCCCTACTCCAGCAGGTGTACCAGTTGCTATGATATCTCCAACTTCTAATGTGGTACCTTCAGAAATGACAGAAATGAGTGTTGGAATATCGAAAATTAACTGTTTGGTGTTCGAGCTTTGACGAACTTCTCCATTAACTCTTGTTTCAATAGATAGTTTATGAGGGTCTTTAATCTCATCCTTATGAACAATGTAAGGTCCCATCGGACAAAAAGTATCTAGACTTTTCCCTAGTAGGAACTGTTTGTGCTTTTTTTGACGATCTCTAGCTGTAACATCATTGATAATTGTATAGCCAAAAATATATTCCATTGCCTCTTCTTTTGGAATATCTTTTCCTTCTTTCCCAATGACAACAGCAAGCTCTCCTTCATAGTCTAGTGCCTGCGTTACATGTGAATGGGATAAAATATCTTGTTCCGGTCCAATGACTGAGGTAGGAAGTTTAGAAAAAAGCATAGGATCTGTTGGAATATCAGCTTCACTTCCCATTTCAATGGCATGTTCTTTATAATTTTTTCCCACACAAAATATATTTTTTCTTGGACGAGGTATTGGGGCGAGTATTTCAATATCAGTTGTATGTAAAAAGTATTGTTTATCAAGTTCTACTAAATGTTTGAGCTCATCCTTCCAATTCTCATATTCTTTGATCCATTCGATCATTGTGTTTGGAAAAAAATCCTTTTTTAAATAATCTTTAAAGACTTGCTGTAAATTTATTGTACCTTCTTCACTGATTATACCTATACCAAAAGACTGGTCTACCTTATTTTTAAAGGTTATGAATTTCATGGTTTGCCCCCTATTTTCTTTCCTTTAGATAACCACAATTTATAGGGTGAATTCAAGTAATCATACATAAAGCGAAACTTCAATCAGTGACCGTCCCCACTGATTGTTAGCACCCAAGGGTATGACCTAAAGACCCTTGAACCAATCGGACATTTACGGGCAGTTTATCCCCCACCTACTCTTTTTGTTTCACTTAAGACTTGAGGCGGGGGTATTACTCCCATGAAAATAAAAGATTGAATTTTTCATCCTTGGTGGTGAAACTTGCTTCATGGTTGGCCGCCGCCCATTCATGCGGGATAAATGAAGAAAGGTAGGGAATTCTAAAAAAAGGAGGTGTATTTATTATGGCAAATCCATACTTATGCCCAAATTGTAAAACCAATTACTCTCGCTTTAATATTATTGAGCAAGTAGCGAGACCCGTAAAACTAGATCCACGTTCAGGAGAAGTAGTGGATGAGTATTCAAGTGGTCAATTAGATCCCTTTCACCATCCTTACAATGGACCAGAGACAAAAGTTCAATGTGGGTCATGCGGTCTAATTGAAGATGAAAGAGCTTTTGTTAAATTTGCAGAATATCATAGAAAATAAATAGTTGAAACAGGTGGAAAAGCAACTTCCACCTGTTTTTTGATTGAATCTATTAGACGAATATACACACACCTGTTCTTTAGCGGTAATAAAATATAAATAAAAATAAAAATTTAATGGGAGTGGGTTAATGTGTACCGTCGACGATTAAAAAGAAGAGGTGGATTTTGTCTTCCGGGATATCTTTATTGTGGGCCAGGGTGTAGCGGTCCTGGAAAACCAGTGAACGTTCTAGATGCTATTTGCCAGGAACATGATTTATGTTATCAAGTTTCAAGGAATCGTTTTTTATGTGACCAAAAGATGTTGGCACAATTACGTCCGTTATTAAAATTACGAACTCGTGAAGGAAGAGATGCCAGATTGGTTTATTCTTTTATAAATATGAAAATCAGGCTTTAGTTCTCCACTTTTTTATGAGCTGCTGAATTTCTTCCTGCTTAGTAATACCTCTTTGATCTGGTGTCTCTAATATGAATGGTACTTGTATTAATGGAGGAGAAGTAAGAATGGTATCAAAATGACTCTCCTGTATATAACCGTTTATGAAGATCGGTTCATGCCGGTCTTTTCCAGATTCAGAAGGGTATTTTGAATTATTTAAATGTATGACTCAATCATTTTTTGATAACCTTCTAAGGGATTATTTTCACTTCTGTGTTTTCCAAAATACACGACTACCCCATTAGATCCACATACATTCGTGATTTCCAAATCATTTTTTAACGATTGAAACACCATTTCTTCTTTCTCTTTAGTGGGAGTCAAGTCTGTTGGATAAGGGGGATGGGATACTGAAATAATATGATTTTTTCAATAAATTCCTTTGCTCTTTTAGCATCAGCCTTATCAAAATCCTTTATAGAAAGGCTCCATGGATTTTTAGGGAAATATTGAAAGGCAGATGTACCTATATCATGCACTTTTTTTGCAGCACCATAATAACCTTCTCGAATACTAATATGGCATCCAAACATGAATAATTCATTCACCTCAATTTTGGCAACCAGGACAAAAAAAGGTTTTTCTTGATGAAATCTTTTCTCTTATAATCGTTGCCCCACATCTGTCACATTTTTCTCCCTTTCTGTTATAGACCTTAAAGTGTGGGACATATCCACCTGTGCGTTGATCACCAACAAAAAATAGTTCAGACATGTATCCCCCCTATTTGAAGCTTCCTTCAAAATATGTTGAATGGAAAGAAAAAGTTGTTTCACTTGCTCCGCGGTTAGCTCATTCATATTTTTCATTGGGAGAATTCTCGAGTGGAAACAAATTTCATCCGAATAACGATTACCAATCCCAGCTATAAATTGTTGATCAGTTAATGTTGTTTTCACCCTTCCTCTTTTTGATGATGCTTCTTGTAGAAATGTTTCGAGTGTAAAGGAAGGATCCAAAGGTTCGCGGCCTAAGTCTTTTAATTCATTTTCGGTAGCTTCTTGAGATAATAGATGCAAATAGCCGAGCCTTAGACCAATAAAGTAAAGATGATAATCTCCAAAAGAAAGAGTTACTTGAGATGTTCGATTAGGCTTTTCTTCTTTTGTCCCATAAAACATGGAACCACCTAACATTAGATGAAGCAATAGGATCTTATTGTTTTCTAAATGGAAAAGGAGATGTTTAGCTCTTCTGGAAATAGAAACAATTTTCTTTCCTAGCAGCATTGAGGTAAAGGAATGAGCGGGAACATTAATGGACTTCTCTCGTTCAATTGTGACATGAGTAATCGGTTGATTTATAATTTGTTGTGAAAGTAGTATCTTATAATTTTCCATTTCGGGTAATTCTGGCATCCTCATCCCACCTTATGTAGACCTCAGAGAAACTCTGAGGTTGTTTGAATAAAAGTAAGAAAGCTAAATCTGTTTAGCTTTAGCAAAAAGACTTCAACGAATATTCTTCGGGGTTTTGCCTCGAGTAATTGCACTAAGGGAAGCTACTTAGACCTTCTTTGCGGAAACAAGTGCTTTTCTTGTTTCGAGGGGCAACCTATCGACTAGAGTCGGTTCCCTCCTCTCGATCGATAAGTCAACATCGATGAAGAATGTTCGGTTAAAAAAGCGACATCCTGAGCCTGCGATCATTCGGCCCACCGAAATGATTAGCAACGTCTACATACCCGCATCCTGTGGGCCTTACGTCGATGACCAAGGGAGATTATGCTTTTCTTACCTTATAGTCCACCACAATATTTCCCTGCTTGCTGATAAATAATTTGATCCCTTTCTCCCCCATCAGCTAACTCTTCTGCAAATGGATGGTTGGGATTCTCTCTTAAATATTCATTTTCACCTGGTGCAAAATTGTCTTGTTGCAAACTAAATTCCTCTATCCCAGGATGTTTTGTTTTTTCTTGAATTTCTGGAATTTCAATTTTTTCAATTTCTTTCTCAAACGGCTTTGTTTTCTCACTCACCATGACTCCTCCTTATTATCTTTTGGACTTAGGACGATTGTGCTTGGAACGGTTAAAAAGTTCTCCACCTTCTGGTAAGCTTTCCTTCGGAGTTTGATTATTAGTTAATGCCGCATTTTCTTGACCATGTCTTTTTTTCATAAATAAATCCCTCCTCCTTGTTATTTTGCGAGGAATTTTATATGCTAGTCAGGAAAAATCAAACAAACTAATCTAAATCATGATTAATTAAATATTCATCAACAAGGTGCTCAATCTGATCATGTTCAGGAAATTCACCATGAAAAGAAAAGATAATTTCTTCCACGAACTCTCCATTATGATAGACATGTACAGCTCCCTTTTGTTGAATTACACTAAACTCCGGTTCAAAACGATACCCGCTTCTTTCAATAGCACCCATAGGAATCCTCCTGTTAAGTTAACGAATTTCGAAATACAATATAGTAAATAGTTCACCTATAGTTTGTGCAGAAAATATTCGTATAACCTCTAAAAAAGGAAGATGTCGTTTGAATAAAGAATATTTGTTTCAACACACCATTTATCATGTTATTACTGGTTCAACTGTGTATGGGTTAAGAATAACCACTTCTGATCAGGATGAAAAAGCGATAGTATTATTGCCTCTCAAAGAAATTATCCAACTAGGGAAAGAATGGGAAACGAGTGTTTTTCACGAACCTGATTTAGAATTTCATTCTTTAAAAAAATTCATGAATCTTATGCTCTCCCAAAATCCAACTGTACTTGAGCTTTTATTTGTTCCGGAATCCTTTATTTTAAAACAAACTGACTATGGGGAAATGTTAAGAAACCAACGCTATTCATTCTTATCAAAAAAGTGTTATTTCACTTTTGGTGGATATGCGAAAGACCAATTAATGAGGATAAAAAAGAATCAAAAAGTTAAATCTGAACAAAATCTTTATAAACACGCCATGCATTTGACAAGACTTTTGTTGATGGGAATTGAAATCCTTCAAGAAGGGGAGCTTATTGTAAATAGACAAAAGGATTATAAATTGTTAATAGATATTAGAAATGGAGAAGTTTCTTGGATAGAATTTTTTAAATTTATAGATGATTTATTTTTAAAATTAGAAAAAGCCAACAATCAAAGTATTCTACCCGAAAATCCGGATCTAAAGAAAGCTAATGACCTGTATTTTTCGATCGTGAAAGAGTATTTTCACTTAAAATAAAAAATGTGCCAGGATATGGCACATTTGGTGTTTAAAGGTTATTGTACTGTTGCATAATTTCATCCTCAGCAATTTCTTCATTAGCTGCCTCAAGATGTTCATGTTCATCAACAGAGTCTCCCTCCAGGCGATCTGGAGTCGTCCATGGCACATTAGATGACAATCCTGCTCTAATCCCTATACTCCCTTTATTATTGGTTTGGGTTGGTACTTCGAATTTTTTCTTTTGTTTTTCACTCATATAGTCTCACCTCTTACTTAGTATTGCCTTTTACATATCATTCATGTAATCACTGATTAGAAATTGTAAGAAGCGATCTTCAAACTCTTTTGCTTCATCTTCATCCAAAACATTGTTCACTATTATAGAAAAGATGATGGATTTACCATTAGGGACCTCTAAATAGCCTGAGAGTGAACTAACAGTAGTTAACGTTCCCGTCTTTGCCGAAACCATAAAATCTTGTGGGAGGTCGTTCATTCTAAATCGGAGAGTTCCACCAAGCATTCGGTCAGGATTTCCTGCGATAGGAAGCGAATTTCTAAATTCGGTAAACCAAGTCTTGTCTTGAATGTGAAAAAGGAAGTTTGTGATTTCGTTTGGTGGAATCAGATTAGCTTGTGATAATCCTGATCCATCTCTTAATTGAATGATATCTGTATCAAGTTCCATCTTTTTTAACCAATCATCGACAACCTCAAGACCATTTTCCCAGCTACCTTCCCCTTTTTCTACCTTTCCCATTTCTTTAACAAGGGTCTCGGCATGCCCGTTATTACTCAGTTTCATAAATGGAATAAGAAGTTCTTTTAATGGAATGGACTGACTCTCATAAATTATTTTAGATTCTTTTGGGACAATACCTGTTTTTATTTCTCCTTCCACAGAGATTCCATACTCTTGTAATATCTCCTTAAATACAAAAGCGGTATATTTTGCTGGATCCCAGACTGATATCCAATCCCTGCTTCGACCTACATCAGCAGGGATTTTACCGGTGATTTCAACGGTATTCTCCCCATGCTTCCGATGTATGGTAATTGTATTCTCCTTCCCTTTTTCAACAGTAGATGCGTCGTTAATGACTTTAATATAATCTGTTGAGGGAAATAGAAAGATTTTGGGAGAATCTCCCACAGCATCTCCTGGAAAGACATCGACTATAATGGTTCCTGCATCATAATCTTTTGTTGGGGATAAAGTAAGTGCAGAAATTTGAGCTCCATAATAAGTCTCTTCATCCTCCCAAACCAAATCCTTCGAATAACGAACATCATCATACCAGTGATCATCCCCTATTAAATTTCCCTCTATCGTATGAACTCCTTTTTCTGATAAAGCTTTCGCAAACTCCTCAAGGTCAGATGGTCGTAGAGTAACATCGCCCATCCCTACTAAATATAAATCACCTTTCAGACTCCCTCGTGTTATTTCACTATCCGTTTTAAGCATGGTTCGAAAAGTATAATCCTCACCTAAAACATCAAGTGCAGATGCTGCAGTAATCAGTTTTAAATTGGATGCAGGTCTAAAGGGTATTTCTCCATTTTTTTCATATATTAGCTCACCAGTTTGACTATCCCTCAAACTAATTCCAACCATTGAGTTTTTTACTAACTCATCTTGTAAAAGAAAATTTTCAATTTTGTTAGTAATGGACGATTGGTTAGTAATAGGTGCCTGGCTATTATTTGCTTCGACAAAAGGAAATCCGCCCACTAAGAGTACACCAAGTAAAAGAAAACCTTTAATCATCTGGTATTTTTTCATTATATTCCACCTTTTACACCTCATGAAAATTTGTATATTAAAACATATTCTTCATTATTACTCATCTACCCTTTTTTATAATTGTGGATAAAAAAATTAGAACGTCTTCTATATTGAAAACGTTCCTTTTTTAGTGAAGTGTTCTCCACGGTCAAGGATAAAATCCTTCGGAAATACAAAAGCAAAACTACTATCTTTTAGATTCCTTCCTGTTATGTCTACTCCTTCTCCATACCAGAAGGCTTGCCAAATAAACTTGGAACAATAATTATTTGACATTCTTTTAAGATTCCATGTGAAAATGTATCGTGTAACTTGATGAATGTTCTCTAGTGCCCATTTAGAGGCGCCATTTACCGATAATAAATTCGGACGTAAGACATGAAGCTGATCTCCTTGGATATGCCTTCTGCTGTAACGCTCTAGGGAATCGATATGTCCATTGGGTTTAACTTGATTCACATGAAATACATTGTCATTAGGACCTATGAAAGCCAAATGACCTACTAGTAATGTCCCTCTATTTATCTTATAGGAATATAAAAGATCTCCTTCTTTGATAGTAATAGATGTATTAGGATAGTACTTTTTCACTTTAACACCTCGGTTAAATCTTTATAATTTCCCTATAATTAGACTAGTTTATACCTGATGTATTATTTCGTAGTTCTTGTTGAATTTTTCTGCAAAAGAAAATATTTCATCTTCATTCAACATAAACGTATCCTCAGAAACGCCGCTTATTTTTTTAACAATCTTTTTCTCAACAAAATTCATTTTACTAACTAAAAACTCGCCTCCAAATAAACTTGTTGCAACTGCATGTTTTCGTAATTCTTCCGGAAATGCTGCTTCAAATTGTTGAGTCGCTATTTCACCTGTTCTCATACAACAGAGAAATAACCCAACATTCTTCAACAATAAAGAGGACAGATTGGACTTTACAAATTGTTTTACCTTTCCCTGAATATTGCCAGCGTGAATAGACCCTCCAATAATAATATTATCATAGAGAGAAACATCTAAATGGGTGTCCATTTCTTTCTTTTCCTTTAGATCTGCAACAATAATTTCACCGGAAATTTTTGACGCTAGTAATTTTACAGCTTTTGCAGTTGTCCCGTGCGACGAACAATAAACAATAAGCGTATACATAACAGACCTCCGATTCCTTTCAAATTTTACATAATGAAGAATCAATTTCTAGTCAATTTATTATGTAGTCAAGCCGGATGAAAAATCACAAACTTTTTTCAACAATTTTCTGACATTTTTAATTAGAAAACCAAGCAGAAAATTTGCTTGGTCTAATGTTCTATTTCATATTCTTTAGTATCGTTTTCCCATTAACTTGCTCAACTTTTCCTTCTTTCATTAACCGTCCCAAAGCTCTCTTAAAAGCCGATTTACTCAATTGAAAAAAGTCATTAATTAATTCTGGATCACTTTTGTCTGACAATGGCATTTCTCCACCGTTTTCTCTAATAAAAGATAATATTGTTTCTGCATCTTCGTATAGTCTTTCATGCTTTAGAGGGAGGAGAGAAATATTAATGGTCCCATCTTCATGTACAGCAATCGTTCTACCGCTAACCCATTCACCCATTCGAGGCTCTCTCGTTCGCTCAGAAGGATGAATAAACCCTCTAATTCCCTGTTCTGTGATTATAAATGAACCTGTTTTAGTGGCCCTGTAGACCCGTCCTTCAATCTTTTTGTTTAAGATAGAAATTTGTGCATGGTCTCTTTCCTGGTTAATCATTTCTTCATTTACTGGAACAGCAAGAAGCCTTCCCTTCTTGTCTATATCTAAACATACAAACAACTCATCACCAGGAATAGGCCAAACCTCCTCATATAGAGGTAAATCATCCTTTGATACTAAAATTTCCTTTTGAATGCCTATATTAACAAACACCCCAAGATTAGAAACCTTTTCAACAACCTTTGCCCAATCATATATATTGAATTGAATCTCAGGTATTGCCATAGTACCAACGGTTTGCCCTTTTTTATCCTGATAAAGAAATACATCGACTTCTTTTCCTTCTTCTAGACTCTCGGTAGCCTCGTTGTGATGTAATAACACCTCGGTCTCTCCATCACTTAAGACATATCCGCTCTCCATTTTTCTTTTAACTATCAGATTTTCTACTGTTCCTACTTGTAAAGTCATTTTACTACCCCTTTTGAACTTAACATTCTTGTCCTACCGACCATTATACAGAAGTTCGTTATTTTTAAAAAACAACCATTCTTAAAAAATAAGAAGGACTGTCTACATTATTTTAGTTCAATAGTGCTGTAAAATCTACTTCCTTATCTTATGAAATGCTTGATCTAAGTCCTGAATGAGGTCCTCAATATCCTCTATACCTGCTGAATATCTTATGAGCCCTTCTGGTATTCCCATTGCAGCTCTTTCTTCAGGCGTGCACTCTACATGACTTGTGGTTCTGGATGGCCCAACTATTGTTTCGACTGATCCTAAATTTGCAGCACGGTTTGCAAATGTAAGCTCTGGTAAAAAACCTTGAAGAGCATCAACTCCCCCTTTTATGGAAAAGCTTAACATCCCTCCGAAACCATTCATTTGTCCTTTTGCAATTTCATGACCAGGATGATCTGGTAAACCTGGATAAAATACATTTTCTACAAGATCCACAGTTTTTAAATATTTCGCAACATCCATAGCATTTTGATTCTGCTGTTGAATTCTTAACTTGAGAGTTTTCATTCCCCTCAGCAACAAATAGGCAGCCATAGGGCCTAAGGTTGCACCGTTGATTTCACGGTAATGGTAAATCTGATCAACTAATTCTTTGCTTCCGCAAACACTCCCTCCCAAGGCATCTGCGTGCCCTCCTAAAAACTTTGTAGCACTATGAATGACCAAATCCGCTCCAAGTTCTAGAGGATTTTGGTTAATAGGGGTAGCAAAAGTGTTGTCAACTATTACAATCGCCCCTTCTTCTTTCCCTATTTGAGCCATCCTTACGATGTCTGTAATCTTTACTGTTGGATTGGTTGGAGATTCTAAATATAAGACACCGCAACCTTTTTTTATCTCCTTTTCCAACTGTTCATGATTCCCCGTATCACACAGGGCTACATCTACTTTTTGCTTTGGGAGAAATTCCGTAAAAATTTTATTAGTTCCACCATATGTGTCTTTAATAGATACAATCCTATCCCCTGGGAATAAGAAAGTATTTAGCGTATTACTTATGGCAGCCATTCCAGTAGAAAAACTGGTACAAGCTTCTGCTCCCTCAAGTAACCGTATTTTTTCTTCAAATGCTTCTACAGTTGGATTTGTATTTCTACCATAAATATGACCATCTTTTTTACCAATTGCGACATCATACCACTGATCCATGTCGTCGTATCCATAAGAAACGCTGTGAACTACTGGTACTTGTGTTGCTCCAAAGGCAAGGTAATTTTTTTCTCCTGCCCACACAGTTTTTGTCCCCATTTTGACTTGATCCATTTCATTTCCCCCTATCTAACTAATTTTATCTCCCTGATTCCACTCCTCACTTAGAAGTAACTTTTTAGGTAGGTGAGTAAATGTTTCAACACCATGTTCAGTTACACGAAAAGTCTCACTAATTTCCATTCCGTGATTCTCAAACCACAGGGCTGGAATCAAATGAAAGGTCATGTTTGGTTCTAAAATAGTGAAATCCCCTTTTCTAAGACTTGCTGTTCGTTCCCCCCAGTCAGGAGGGTAGTTAAGTCCCACTGAGTATCCGATTCTAGATTCTTTTTCCAGGCCATACTTTTGGATAGAATGTCTCCACGTTTCTTCTAATTCATGACAAGTTACTCCTGGTGTAACCCTATCTAACACCTTTTGAATTCCTTCAGATACAACTGAAGACAGCCATTGAAGTTGTTTTGAAGGTGGACCAATTGAGACTGTTCTGGCCATAGGTACATGATAACGTTTATAGCATCCGGATAATTCAATAATGGCTGCATCTCCATGGTTTAACTTTCTTTCTGTCCATGTTTGGTGAGGTTGACCAATCTGTTCTCCTGAAGGTAGGAGCGGTACAATCGCTGGGTAATCCCCCGCCATTCCCTCCCTTTCTTTTAATAGATGATAATAAATGACTGCTCCAACATCGCACTCGCTTGTTCCGTCCTTCATTATTTGTATTCCTTTTGTCATAGCTGTTTCCGTAAATAGAGCAGCCTTTTTCATCATGTTAATTTCATGTTCAGATTTAATTAAACGTATTTTATTAACAATAAGACTGGCGTCTTTTATCAAAGCATTAGGTAAACCAGTCTTTAACCGTTCAAACGCTCTTACTGAGAAATAAAAGCTTTCCATTTCTATGCCTATATTCCGATCTCCTTGACTAATTTGTATAAGAAATTCTGCAACGAAATCCATAGGGTGCTTATTTAATGCATGAACATAATGATCTGGATATGAAATCACGTAATCATCATGAATCCACGTCGTTGCTTTGGCCCCTCTTGCATCTAAATAACGTCCTATCCAAAGAGGCTGAGGCTCATCAATGATTACAACCACCATTTGATCGACATAAAATGACCAAGCATCATATCCAGTTAAATAATTCATATTCGCAGGATCTGATACGAGAAGGACTTCTATTCCAAGACACTCCATTTCTTTCTTGGTCTTTTGCAATCGAGTTTGATACTCCTCTAAATCAAAAGCCAGCATTACATTCACCTCTTTTTCAGAATATTATAACTAGTTGATATCTATATTGTATCGTAATATATAAACTTACATAATGTTCAATATGTATGAAAATTGTCGTCTATTTTTTATACAATTTTTCCAACAAAAAAAGGTACAAATCTGATTAAATTCATACCTTGTTTTATTCAAATATCATTTTGTAATAGGAACGCTCTTACCGCTACCTCAAGTAAAAACCAGTCATCTGAATCCCCTAGGTTGAGCCCCGTTAAAGATTCAATGTTACGTAACCTATAAAGAAGGGATTGACGATGAAGATTAAGTTCTCTTGCCGTTTGGCTAACATTTCCTTTCATTTGATTAAAAATAACAAAGGTTTTAATGAGGTCTGCATTCCTTTTTTTATCGTAATCCAAAAGTGGCTGGATAATTTCATTCAAAATGTTTGTAATGTCTTCATATTTTGAAAAGGAAAGTAGCAATCGATTTAATTTTGTACGGTCATAAAAACTTATTGTTTGTTTTTCTTTTATTCCTATATCTAAAGCTACTTTCGCTTCTTCATAGCTTTTCGAAAAGGAATCTAACTGGTTAGGGATATAGGATATACCCCAATTCATGACACTATCCGGAAATCGGTCTTGTATCCCATGGTTAATTTCATCTAGAAACTGTTCAAGCCACTCTTTGGGCAGAACTTGACTATGAATTTCCACATACATAATGACCAAATCCTCATCAAATGTAAACATTAGCTTTCTGCGGAAGTCAAATCCAACGTTATAGAAGATATTCTGCGTAAAATACTTCATATGTTCTAAAGATGACTGATAAACTGTGCTTTGCCCATACTTTATCTTTCCAACGAGGCAAACATATTCTCGTCTTAAATCGTATCCCAACAATTTGCCTTCTATATAATCTTTATCAGTTAATATTGTTCTATTTTTGGCTATAGTAAGTAGAAAGTTCTCCTTTAACCGAATTTCCGTCATTGCTACGGCATTTTCTTGCAAAAAATATAATCCACATGCAATTATGCCATGTTCAATAATGTTCTTTTTAAAGTGGGTAACTTCTTCTGGATTCCTTTCTTTAATAAGTAAAAACCCCTGTTTCTTTTGGTTAGAATAAATAGGTATCATTAAACATTGGACATTACCCACGGTTACCGAAGTTACAGGATGAGAAAATACAAATATATTTTTATAAGTCCCAGTTGTTTCAACTGTTTGCTTGTGAAATAAGGCTGATTCTGGCAAAAAATGAATATTTGCTCTTAATAAATACTTATCATCTAAGACAGCAATTGGAACATTTAAATGGTTATAAAGAATATTAGCAATGTCCTCAATTCCTTCTCCATTTAATACACTTTTGATCAACAACTCCCGTATTTCACTTGATTTATGGTCCAATTGGTCCCTTTTATTTTCAAGTTTGTTCATTACCACTTGAATAATATCTGCAAATCTTACAGACCAAGGAATCTCCAGTATAATAAGTCCTTTTTCTTCTGAAATTTCAAGTATATCTTTCGGTACCTCCTGTACGAATTTCCCTATTGCAAAGGCTAGTACAGAAGCCTCGGAATTAATAATATCTGTCACGAAGTCCAACAATAAGTGAGGTTCATTTTTGGTGCCGATTCCTGTTGTCAAAACAAACTCTTCTGGTCTAACAAAATTTTCAACAGGAACTTCAATGACACAGATCGATTGAATATATTTATCGGATAATAATTGACTACCGGTTTTAACCTTTGCTTCTTTTAACAAAGGCTCACCCAAAATTTCATCTAATGAAACGCTCATTTTTTCATCTCTTTTCATACAAGGAGTTATCTTTACTTTCTCTTAAAAGTGAAAAAATCCTTTTTATTCAATGTATGTTTTTGTTCTTTAAGCATGACTTCCTATATAAGAATGACTTGTTGAATATTGGGAGGTGTCAAGCATAAGGAAATGCTCATAATAATCAAAAAGAAAGGAGTAAGGAAATGTCTTATCGAACGATTTTTGTGAAGGAAGCAAAACATCGAAATGATGTTCAACATATAGAAAGTTTTTTATCAACAATCCCTGGAATTGAAAGAGCACTACTCGATATGGACGATGGGGAAATTAAAATTGAGTACAATAATAATCCCGAGACATATAAACACATTGTAGATTCCTTAGAATCTCAGGGATATCATGTGAGCTACTAGGAAATTTTGAATGTAAATTGGGGAGTCACAACGGAGTGGCTCCTTTATCCATTATCTTCATGTCTAATGAATCGTAAATGTCACAATATAAGGAAAGAGAACAAACATTGTACAAGGAGGATTTGTATGAAACAACCACTTAACCCCGTATTATGGATCTCTGCAACTATAGTCATTATATTCACTATATGGGGTGGACTTTTTCCCAATGCTTTAGATAAACAGGCTACTAATATATATAATTTGACGACTAGAGCATTTGGATGGCTTTACCTCCTATCTGTTATGTTCTTTGTAGTTTTCTGTTTATTTATAGCATTTTCAAGATATGGAAAGGTTAGGCTAGGGAGTGACGATTCTAGGCCGGAATTTCCTTTTTTCACTTGGATTGGTATGCTATTTAGTGCTGGCTTTGGGGTTGGTTTGGTATTCTGGGGGATAGCTGAGCCAATGAGTCATTTCTTCTCTCCTCCAATGGGAGAGACGGCTTTAACTCCTGAAGCAGCTAGGCTTGCAATGCACTATTCTTTTTTTCATTGGGGAGTGCATCAGTGGTCAGTATTTACTGTTGTTGGATTAGCAATAGCGTACTTTCAATTCAGAAAAAAAGAAAACGGTCTTGTTAGTACTACCTTTAATCCCCTTATTGGAAAAGAAGGAAAAACAAAATTAAGAAATACAATTGAAATCCTGTCAGTTATTGCTACGATCACTGGAGTAGCTACATCTTTAGGAATGGGAATCCTTCAAATCAATGGAGGAATGCGTTATGTATTTGGAATACCTAACAATGCTACGGTACAAATAATTATTACTTTAATCCTGATGGCCCTTTATTTATTATCTTCTACAACTGGGTTAAATAAAGGGATTAAGTATTTAAGTAACTTGAACTTAGGACTTGCATTAGGGTTAACTCTTTTTATGTTATTTTTAGGTCCTACTGTATTTATTTTAAAAAGTTTTACCTTGGGATTGGGTGATTATCTTCAGCATTTTATTGAATTCAGCTTTCGCTTAAATCCATACACCGGTGGGACTTGGGTCAGAGATTGGACCATTTTTTATTGGGCATGGGCGATTGCATGGTCACCTTTTGTTGGCTCCTTTGTCGCTCGTGTATCAAAAGGAAGGACTATTCGCGAGTTTGTTCTTGGGGTTCTCATCATACCCCCATTGATTGCCATTATTTGGATATCAGTTTTTGGTGGTTCTGCTCTGCAGCTTGATTTATTTGAGGGTACTCAAATTGCACAAGCAGTGAATGAAGATGTTACAAATGCATTATTCTCCACCTTCGAATATTTCCCATTAACTTTACCAATGTCCCTATTAGCGATTTTGTTAATCTTTACATTCTTAATCACTTCTGCAGACTCAGCCACCTATGTGTTGGGGATGCTAACGACAAATGGAAGTCTATTCCCAAGCATGGGCGTTAAAATTTTATGGGGGACTTTAATGTCTGCTGTTGCAGTAGTTCTTATTATTAGTAGTGGTTTAGAAGGCCTTCAGACGGCATCTCTTATTTCGGCACTGCCGTTTACCATTATCTTAATCTTTATGTGTGTTTCAGTTTATAAATCACTAGGAAACGAAAGGAAAATCAAAAAAACTCATTATTAAATTCTTAATCTGTAACAAAAATAAACATTTTTACTTTTCTTGGGTATATAACTATACAGAATTCTCCTTTTTTCCATAGTATGATTAGGCATTACCCCTTAGACACTTTCACTATTATTTATAAAGGAAAGGAGAAAATTCATGTATAGAAATATGAATACACAAATGGGCTATGGAAACATGGGATGGGGCATTCCTATGGGAGGGTATGGTTATCAAGGAGGAATTATGCCTAGTATGACTCCTGGTTATGGTTATCCTGGAATAGGATACGGATCGCCATATGGTCAAAATCCAATACCTGGATACATGCCTGCTACCCCTGGAATGACATTTGGAATGGGAACTCCTGGATACGGGATGAATAATCCTGGTATGACACCTGATTTTGAAATGCCAAATTATCCAGTAATACCTGGAAATCAACCAGGATTACCTTATGTAGTAAATAACCCATCTATGTTACCTGGGATTAACCCAACAACAGGAGTGGGGAAATCTGGATACTTCGGTACTATGGAAGATCTTGACGATCAAGATATAGACTTCCAACCTAAAAATCAGAACTTTGGATATCCTAATGGATTCCCATATGGCTATTAATTAACAAAAGGACCTCTGCCATTATTTGGAGAGGTCCTTACTATTTCATGGAAAAAATTGATAGTACCCTCCCTCCCTATTAGCTCTTATAATAATAGGTTGGGGAGGGGTGAAATTATGGCTGAAATTACACAATTTATTTTTTTTGATTTTGAAATGTTATGTTCTAATCGCGGAATGGACTACAACGATATGGAAGCAATTCGCTTAGGTGCTGTCAAATATGATTTAGCCACAAAAACAGTTAGTTATTTTGATCAATATATAAAGCCAAGAAGCAATAAACCATTAAGTGCATTCTGTAAAAGGTTAACTGGTATTACAGATGATCAATTAGCTGATGCTGCTACCTTTCCAGCTGTGTTAGAGGAATTTCTGACATGGGTTGGTGGAATTAAACGCTCTCGTTTTTTCTCCTGGTCTAAAAGTGACATGAGCAGGTTAGAAATCGACTCAAAAAGCTGGGGAATTCCTGATGGAACACTTAAAAAAATAAAACAACGTTATGTGGATTTTCAAGATGTTTTCACAAAAAGAGTTTCTAAAGAAAACATGTCTGTAGAAAACGCTCTTGCCCTTTATGACCTTACTTTCGTAGGAATAAAGCATAACCCAATGTTCGATGCTTATAATACACTTTGTATTTATCTTCAATTTTTGAACCAACCAGAAGTTACTGATCGAATTATGATTAAACAATTCATTCTACAAAAAGAGATGGATCCTGTGGAAATGAATGCAACTCTTAAAGAAATACTAGAGCAGGATACTACATCTTTCTTTAAAGACTTACAGGAAGTTACCAATATCATTCAAGCAAAGAAGACTCTCAAGAAACTTAGAAGAATAGTCACTAAATATAACAATATTCTTCATAATCGATCCGGTATGTTTACGCAAAAGGTAATCCAACATGTAAAATTACTAGTAATAATCTACGATGGTTTAATGCAAACCTATGATGAACACCTTAAGTATAGATCCAAGACTATGTATATTGATGAACATTTATACTACCCAATAAAAAAATTGGCCATAGCTAATTAGAAGGAAGGATGACTTCCTTCCTACATAGGAAAACGTCCACCTTAATGGTAGACGCTCATTTAATGTTTAAGTTAGTAGCTCATAGACCTCATTTAGTAGATATCCTCGCTCATGATCCCCTACTTGATTAGCATGATGAATTTCTTTTAACAAAATTTGCTCTAACATCCGCCGATCTTGTTCATGTAGATTTTGAACAAAATCCCCTTCCGATGAAAAAGATTGATTCACCATATTTTCATCTATATTTCTTATTGCCTCATTGTCTTCCGTGTAATTCGATAAAATTTCATGCAAATACGCTAGTGATTGGTCCATTGGTTCTCACCATCCTCCTTTGATATACCTATTGTTAGGATGGTTGAACCAATACAAAATATACTATGAGTTAGGATAATTTACGAATCGTAAAGTTGTCTTCTAGTAAAGCCCAATTTTGTGGATAAGGATATCCAAGAACCCAATAACTTATCCCTAATAACCCGTACTGTTTTGCCAAATCAAATTTTGCCTGTGCACTTCTAGCATCTTCAAACCACACTTCATGATTTCTTCCTTGCTCATCCATGTAGCGATAGTAAGGAGATGCTGAAACAGGATCATATTCTATTGTAGCTCCATATTTAATTGCTCGTGCAACTGCTTCTTGTGGGCTAAAGGTCTCAGCCTCCATTCCTTGTTGATGCGGGATAATCCAGTCTCTCGCATACAACTGAAAGCCCATCATGATCTTTTCCTTAGGAATTACAGTGAGAGCATAATCAAGTACTCTTTTAATTTCATTTAGTGGAGAAATTGCTCGAGGTGGACCCAGGCGATATCCCCATTCATAAGTCATCAATACTATAAAATCAACTATTCTTCCATGGGCTTCATAATCGTGAGCTTCATATAACAATCCTTTTTGTTCGGCGCTGATTTTTGGTGCAAGTGAAGTTGACACAAAATATCCTGCCTCGTGGAGCCTCTCAACAGTTTCAACAAGAAACTGATTGTATAGCTCTCGATCAGCAGGTAATACATTTTCAAAGTCTACATTTAAACCCTCATATCCTTTTTCACGCATTATGGCTAAAATGTTGGTGAGTAAGCGTTCCCTATTTTCAGAGCTCGATAATACTTCGTGTGCAACATTTTCACCTGCTGACGTTGTTGTAAAATTAGTAATAGACATCATAGGTCGAGCGTTTTCTGCTAAGCCTGCTTGAATGGCTTGGCGATCATCCTTCATGTAAAGTTGTAAAGAACCATCTTCTTGGATGACATAAGCAAAAGGTGAGATATACGTAAGATGTTCGGCAACTTCTCCTACCATTTGAGTTGCTACTGCTCCGGAGTGATACGTAAAGGCATTTGTTTCAATGATTGGTTTCCTTTTTGGAATAATTAACCTTGTTCCTGGATAGATCAAATTTGCATTTTCTATGCGATTGACTCTCATAATTTCTCTCATCGAGCGTTGGTATCGCTGTGAAATTTGCCATAGAGTCTCCCCTGGTTGAACGGTATGGAGCTGAGATGGAATTCTCAATTTCATACCTGGATAAATTCTTGATGGATCTACAATTTGATTAGTCAGAACTATAGTGTCCACGGTTGTTCCATATCTTTGAGCAATCATCCAAAGTGCTTCTCCAGCTTGAACTATGTGAATCTCATCATAAGTTGGTATAACAAGTGACTGACCCACAGCTAATTTATTCGAATCTGGTAAACCATTCACATCTGCTATATCTAAAATAGGAACTTGATATCGATTAGAAATACGCCACAATGTTTCTCCTCTTTGTACTACATGGATAATCATAGGCTACCTCCCCTATACGTTCTACCTTAAGGTATGAAGATAGCCTATGTTTCGTGTATGAGAGACAAACTCATATTAAAATTTTTGTATTCTAAAGTGGTCTGCAAGAACAAACCAGTTTTGTGGAAACGGATTTCCTAGTACCCAATAACTTACTCCTCTGAGTCCTAATTCTTCTACAAGGTCGTATTTGACCTGAACACTACGTGCGTCTTCGAACCAGACCACATGCTCTTTCCCTTGTGCATCCACATAGTTAAAGTAAGGAGATTGTGCCTGTGTATCGAAGTAAATGGAAACGCCATTTCTTGCCGCAAGCTCAACTGAAGCTTTTGTACTTAACGTTCTTGCCCAAGCCCCTCCTTTTACATATGGAAGTGTCCAGTCATATCCATAAAGAGGCATTCCCATAATAATCTTATTAGCTGGCATTTCTGTAAGGGCGTATTGAATCACTTGACGAACCTCGCTGATCGGCGCCACTGCCATCGGCGGACCGCCAGACCACCCCCATTCATAGGTCATAATGACAACAAAATCAACCATTTCACCATGGGCTTGATAATCATGTGCCTCATATAATAATCCTTGTTGCTCACGTCTATATTTTGGTGCAATAGCTGTTGACACGGAATAGCCTAATGGATGTAATCGCTCTACCACTCTTCGCAAAAAGTTGTTATAATTTTCTCTGTCGATTGGATACAAGTATTCAAAGTCAATATTCAACCCGTAATATCCCTTTGCCTCCATTACTTCCATAATATTTGAAATCAAACGATACTGTGCCTCTGTGTTTGCAAATAACTCGCTAGCAAGCTCTGAACTAAATTCTCCATTTCTAAAATTGGTTAGAACCATTAAAGGAGCAATATTTTGGTTCGTTGCAACCTGAAGCAGTTCTGTTTCAGTCATTGTACTTAAAGTGCCATCAGCACGAATGGAATAACTAAAGGGGCTTAGATAGGTTAAGTAGGGGCCTACACTTCTTACCTCCTGCTGAGCAGCATCATTAGTTCTTGTTATATAAGCATTTACCTCAATCAGAGGCTTTCTTTTTTCAGGAATAATCAAACGCTGTCCAGGATAGATTTGTGATGGATTAGAGATTTTGTTTACTGAGATTAGCTCCTGTAATGGGACTTGAAATCTGTTAGAAATGGCCCACAAAGTTTCCCCTGGTTTTACTACGTAAAAATCTGTTGGTATTTTTAATCTTTGACCTGGATAAATGAGAGATGGATTAGTAATATTATTTTCCCGTAAAATGCTTTCAATAGTTACTCGATACTGTTGGGAGATACTCCATAAAGTCTCACCCTGTTGAACTACATGGTATTGGGCTGCCTCAGGAATAACTAAAGACTGACCTACAACTAATTGGTTTGGATCAGAAAGTTGATTTGTTGCAACAATTTGTGAAACTGCCACTCCATAAATTTGAGAAAGTCGCCATAGGGTTTCACCAGACTGGACCACATGAATTTTCATTTGCTCCATCCTTTCTTAAAGAAGGTTATCACCTACTTATCATATATATGATAAGATGGCTTGGCTTATTTTAGTTTAAACATGTAAAAGACCAAACCGTGTCGATTTGGTCTTTTACATTATTTGATTATAAACTTTGTGCGGCTATATCCTTCTTTCATCTTCTCTACTTCTAGAATAGCAGGAATGGCTTGCTTCAATTCCTGGACGTGAGAGATAATACCTATCATTCTTCCTGTTTTTTGAAGCGAAATTAATGTCTCAATAGCTTTGTTCAATGATTCTTCATCAAGGGATCCAAACCCCTCATCAATAAACATTGTTTCAATGGAGATTCCTCCTTCATACGACTGAATTACATCGGCCATACCAAGAGCTAAGCATAAAGATGCATTAAATTTCTCGCCTCCAGACAAAGTTTTGACATCCCGAACTTGTCCAGTATAGTTATCATAAACATCTAATCCCAAACCACTTTGTCGACCACGCTTTTCTAATCGATCACTACGGACCAAATAGTATTGACCATTGGATAACTGAGCAAGTCTTTCGTTAGCTGACTGAATAATTTGTTCCAAAAATTCAATTTGTAAATAGCGTTCAAAGCTAATTTTTCTTGAATTTTCTCCTCGAATGACATCATATAAATCTTTGACATTTTCTAAATGCTTTTCTATGTCTTTCACTTTTTCATTAGCTTCAAGGATTAATTTTCTTCCTTCAATCGCCTTATCCAAATAGGATTTAAGCTGCGAAAGAATCTTCCTATTTTCCTCTAATTCTTTGGAAACTACTTGTAATTCTTGCTCTAATATAGAAAGATCAGACTTGCTATCATCCTTTAACTCTTCCTCAAGTTCTTTAATCTGTTGAAGTACTGTTTTTAGGTTAGTGTAGTAGTCTTCAATCTTTTGTTTTAATTCTTGTCGCTCATGGTCACTCATTTTTGCATTTTGGTAATCTAATAAGCTTGTAAAACCGGAAGAATGAACAGCCTCAAGAAATTCTTTTTCAGCCATTTGGCTCTTCTGTTCTAAGTCCTTTACATTCAATAAAGAATTTTCCTGCTTTGTACGGACAATTGCTAAATGCTCTTTTGATTTTTGTAAATTGGTTTGAACTCTCTCCCAATCATTTTCCATTTTTTCTTTTTGTTTCTGTAAGACTGTTTGATGATTCGTTAATGTTTTTAAGTCCCTAAGCTCATTTGGAATTTTTTTAAGGCTTTCTTCATACACTGATTTTTTTGTTTCGTAGGAAGTTTTATTTTCATGAAGTTTGCTAGTTAACTTTTCAATATCACGAAATTTAATTTCTAAATCACTTTCTATATCTTGAAGCTGTTTCCTTACTTGTGTAAGGATCTTCTGCTTCTCCCTCAAATCCATAATTTCTCTCTTTAATTTTGATCCTTTTAATTGGATATGTTCGTGTTCTTTCTGTATTTGAATCACATGAAACCCTAGTTGAATGAGCTCTTTTTCTCTATCGTGTATGGATTTTTCAGCTAAGTTGAATTCAGCAAGTACCTGATTGTAATGCTTTTCCATCTCATCTTTTTCTAAACGAAGTTTATCAATTTCTTCTTTGGTAGGTGTATCTACAGTTTTTATAGCCTTATTAGGATGGTCAACACTTCCACAAACGGGGCACGGTTGTCCGTCGTGTAAATGTCCAGCAAGAATACTAGCTTGTCCTTCCATCCAAAGTTTTTCTAAGTCCCTAAGTTGATTCTCTATTTTTGTAACCTTCTCTTTTTCTATCTTAAGTTGTTGAGACAGCTTTTCTTTTTTACTTTTCCAATCTAGGTATTCCTGGGTCTTCTTAGACTTTTCTCCTAAGTCATTAATCTCATCCATTTTTTCAGTTAATGTATAAACCTCTTCATCTAATTCCTTCCTTTTCTCTGATAACTCATCTTTCTTGGCCTTCTGCTCTTTATATAATGTTTCTAATTTATTCTTATTTTCTTCATCCTTTTCAACCGTAAGATTAAGGGTTATGATCTCTTTTTTCTTAATGTCAATCTCACGTACAGTAGGTAAGTATTCCTCGATTCGATCTAATTCTTTCGTAACTTTTTCTCTCTCTGGTTTTCGATCTATTTCTTCATCATAAAGTTTTTGTGCATTTGTAAGATTAGTTTTAGACTCTTTTAATTGAGTGGTTATTTGTTCAAGGTCTAAGCGCTTTGTATGGACTTCTTTTTTTAATTCCTCATTTTGTTTTTCATAAGGTAATAACTGTTTGGCACTTTCAGAAAGTTTTATCTTATTCTCACTCTCTATCATCTTTTCTTTATCAGAAATGAGTTCATTGTGTAAGTGTTTCTTTTGTTCCAGTAATTGAAACCTTTGGTTAATGGATTGTGCCTTGTGAAACTGCTCTGTTTTCTTTTTTACTCCCTTTTCTTTTTCTTCAAAGCTTACTTCCTGTCTTTCAGTTTCTTTTTTATAAAAATCAATTTCTTTATCCAGTGCCTGAATCACTTGGTATGTGTTTTTATATTCTTGTTCTAGTAGATCAGCCCATTCGGTATTTTCTCGGGGAGGCAAAGAAGATAGGATATTATGTTCGTAAAAATCTCTTTCTTTCACTTGAGAATCAAATAACTGCTGGTTCTCTTTCCTTTTTTGATTTAGGCGATCAGCAATGTTTCGATAATACGTAGTTTTAAAAATTTTACGAAGAACTTCCTCTTTATTCTCGGTTTCAGAGGTAAGCAATTTCCGAAACTCGCCTTGTGGGAGCATGATAATTTGACTAAACTGATCTTTCGTTAATCCAATGATTTCCATTATTTTTCCATCAATTTGACTTACAATGAACCGATCCGTCAAAGGAATCTCTTCTTCGCCCTTGCACTCATAAAGTTCATATTTGTCACCTGTTGCACTTTTGTTTCCTTCTTTGATATGAGCAATTTGGCGAAAAACTCGATATACCTTTCCTTTTAGACTAAAAAGAAAATCTACCGATGTATGTACATCATCCTTAGCAAAGTCACTTCGAAGCATACGAACATCATTGCGGTCCTCACCACTTGCATTCCCGTATAATGCAAAACAGATCGCATCAAAAATGGTCGTTTTCCCTGCACCCGTTTTTCCTGACACAACAAATAGCTGTTGACCCTGCAGATCCTTGAAATCTATGATTTCTGTTTCTCGATAGGGGCCAAACGCAGTCATTGTTAATTTTATCGGTTTCATCGTCTTTCACCTTCTGCCTGTAATAATTCTTGAATGGTCTCTTTAAATAATCCTTCAACTTCCTTACTTACCTCAGTTCCCTTTATCTCTTTATAAAATGCTTTAAAGAGGGATAAATCATCTAATTTTGTTCGGTCCATAGTTTGTTGAAAATCCATATTTGATGTAGACGTTCTGAGAGATCTCTCTATATGCATAGCGTTCGGATACACAGATCGTACTCTTTCCATAGCTGATAATACTGGTGTATCGTTAAGCAATCTCACAAACACAAAGTCTTCACAACGAGCATGTTTTTCTATATCCTCGATAAACCCTTCGACAGTATAAAGGTCCCGATTAGCGGTCAACAGTCTCTTTTCAACAGTTGTATTTCCCGACTCATCTATTTCAACTGCATAATAGCCTTTCTTATGTTTTTCCTCTGACACAGAATATTTAAGCAGAGACCCCGCATATCTAACTCTTTCGTCTCCAACGTAATGAGCTTGATGGAGATGCCCTAAGGCTGTATAGTGGAATCCCTTAAAATGATGATGGCTAACATACTCAGCTCCACCAATCGATAATGGGCGTTCAGATGTACTTGTATTTTCCTTTGCTTCTCCATTAGGTGTTGCAAATAAATGACCAACAAAGACGTGCCTAGCACTTTGAACCTTTTTCTCCTCGATATGAACAACCAGTGCTTCTAGAGCATCATTATGAGTTTTGATTTCTTCATTGTTTAATAGTTTACGAATAATACTAGGCTCCGTATAAGGAACTAAATGAAAATGGACTTCTCCATGGTTATCCTCTAAAACAACTGGTTCTATTGGCAATGACAGTTCTCCTATGATGTGAAATCCTGATGTTTTCATAATTTTGCTACCAAAGTGTAATCTTCCCGGACTATCATGATTTCCTGCAATTGCAATCACAGGAGTTTTTAGATCTAACACTATTTTTTCCAAAATTTCATTTAGAAGATTAATAGCTTCTGTAGGCGGGACAGCTCGATCATATAAGTCACCTGCAATGACAACGCAATCTGGTTTCTCATTTTCTATTTCTTTTAAAAATTGTTGAAGAATAAACGCTTGTTCCTCTGTCATATAAACTCCTTGCACCAGTTTTCCTAAATGCCAATCTGCTGTGTGAAAAAACTTCATTGCCCTTTTCCCCCTCGTGTGTATCGTATGTATCATTTTATCAAAAACAACCAGTCTATGTCGTAAAGCAGTTATTAGCAAGTTTTTCTAACCTTATAATTCGACTAAAATATGTAAAATCCTTCGTAAAAAAAGCTCCCCATTTGTGGGAAGCTTAATGAATTATTCTCTTTCTGGAGAAAAAGTTCTATTGGCGAATTCTTCATCCAACAAATAAAGTGCGGTGTTGTCACCCTGAATTCTTTTTAGTTTTTCAATAATGGAGTCAAACAATGCTTCTTCTTCAACTTGCTCATCTAAAAAGAACTTTAAAAACTGAATGGTTGCATGTTCACGTTCATCTAATGCAATGTCAGAAAGTTCATAAATTTTGCTTGTTACTTTTTTCTCTTGTTCAAAGGCATGTTGAAAAACATCTAGCATGGAATCAAATTCGTTTAAAGGGGTGTCGTATCCAGTAAAATAAGCTTTCTCTCTACGGTCATTAATGTATTGATACAACTTCATTCCATGAAATCTCTCTTCCTCGGCTTGAACTAAGAAAAAGTTTGCAAATCCATCTAAGCTTTCTGCTGAACACCACGCAGCCATCGCCATATAGGTGTGGGCAGATTCGAACTCAAAATTCATTTGCTCATTCAATTCTGTAAGTAATTTTTCACTAATCATTGCTAACATCCTTTCTAAATACACATCTTTGAATAGTTTCACTAATTCAACTTCTTATTTTGCATGTGAAATCAGTTAGAATTAAACTGCACTTTAAAAATTAAATTTTAAATCCAATTTTCCCAAAGTTTTTGGAGTCGCTCAAATACTCAAATGCTGTTTTATATTCAGACAAATGGAAGACTCGATCAACTTCTGGTTTGATCTGATGCTTCTCTATAAAGTGAAGCATTTCATTAAATTCTTCTCCACTACCCATTGTGCTACCCAAAATATTTTGTTGCGCATAGAAAAAAGTGCGTATGTTGATGTCTATCTCATCCTCCGTTGTTGCACCGAAGGTTACTAAGGTTCCACCCTTTCTAAGTACACTTAAGGATTTATTAAAGGTAGCACGGCCAATAGACTCTATAACAAGATCGATTTTTTCATCTGCTAGTTCCTTATTCCAATCCGATTGGGTCAAAATTCCCTTGTCAGCCCCAAGCTTTTCAGCTGCTGCCAACTTATCTTCACTTCTAGAAGTAACAATAACTCTTGCCCCTATAGCTTTAGCGTATTTCAGAATGAAAGTTAAGACACCACTCCCAATCCCAGGAAGCAAGACTGTATCACCTTTTTTTACTTGCCCTCTCGTAAAAAGAGAACGATAACCAGTGAGGCCGGCTAAGCCAATTACTCCTGCTTCTTCAAAGCTTAAATGCGATGGTTTTTTTACCACATTTTCGATAGGAAGTACAATGTATTCAGCAAATGTTCCGTTGTCTGGTAAGCCTAAGATTTCAAAGCCTTTAGGAGGAGCATCACTTTTTTCAAACCAACCAAGACCAGGATTTATTATGACTTCATCTCCTACTTGAAAGTTAGTTACACCTCCTCCTAATTCAACTATGATACCTGCTCCATCAGAACCTGGAATTAACGGTGGCTGATCTGCTTTATGGCGAGTGGTTACTATTAAATCACGACGGTTCATTCCAGATGAAAATAATTTAATTTTCACTTGGTTTTTTTCAACTATTGGTTCCTCTGCTTCTCCAAAGGAAAGTCCCTCCATCCCTTCTTTCCCACTATGTAAAATAGCTTTCAAGACTGATTCTCCTCCCGTAATGATTTTTGAATGTGTTTTGCAAAGACACCTAATTTTTGCATATCTGATACATCTTCTTCAAATAAAGGGATTTTAATCATAGCTTGTTTCTTAAATACTCTTCTCATTTCTTCTAAATAGGCAGATTCTGTTTGTCTCCTTTTTTCAAGAAAGACTCCATCTGCTTCTTTAGGAAGGACTTTATTTACAATAAGAGTTTTTACGTGAAGATGATATTTATCTAATTGTTTAATAGCTGCCTCGGTCTCAAGAATAGGCAGACGTTCTGGATTTAAAACAAAAATAAAACCTGTTTTCTTTCCATCCATTATGACTTCTCTTACTTTAGAAAACTTTTCTTTTCTTTTTTGCAGAACCTCATAAACAGGATCCTCCACTGGTTCTCCATCATTTAATAATTGGGAGTAGTTTTTGTTGATCTTTTTTCTCCGTTCAATCATTCCATCAATCCAGACACCCATTAATTCTGGTAAGGTGAGTAATCGAATAGTGTGACCAGTAGGTGCGGTATCAAACACGATTTTATCGAAGTCTTCACTTTCCTCTAAAATAATAGAAACCATTCGATCAAATAGGGCAGCCTCATCAGCGCCCGGTGACGCACTAGCCATATCAATTTGTCTATGAACCTCTTCAACCATACTTGACTTAACAAGTCCCTTTAGGTTTTGTTTTACCCCTTGGATATAACGTTTTGATTCTTCGTTCGGATCAATTTCAATTCCCCATAGGTTAGTTTCTAAAGGGGTTTTTCTGGACCCGACTTTTTTATGAAAGATATCTCCTAGATTATGAGCGGGATCTGTAGAAATGAGCAATGTCCTTTCTCCTTCTTTTGAAAATGCAAGTGCTAAGGCAGACGAAGAAGTAGACTTACCAACCCCACCCTTTCCACCGATAAAAAGTATTTTTTTCGATTTAATTTCTTCCATTTGATCACCTCAACAACAACGAATTCCATCAAGGGGAGAATGTTCCATGCCCATACGTAAGTGCCAGTCATGGAATTTTTCTATAATATATGGATAGAGCTCAAGCGTATAGTAAAAAGCTGGGTTAGGAATCCCAAGCATATCTGAATAAAGAAGTAATAAGAATAAATCATCCTCATCTCTTAACTCTCTTGCTATTTCCATTTTATGGGGTAAGCTTAGTACTTCTTCATACATTTCAAAAATCCTCTTAAGTGAAGATCCAACGTTTTTCATGACATCTCCCCTTGCTTTATTTCTTCTAGAATTAGTGTATCATAGTTTTCTAAATTTTTGAGATATTTACCATTAATAAAAACAGCATTAAGCTTGAGATGAAAAAAAATATTTTTTAGAGCACTAATAAGTCCGATTTTCTTTTTTTTCACTTGATGAAAGAAGTAAAATAGGATGGATAAAATATTCCTTTGATCTAAAAATGTAATTCCTACTTCATCTCCAAATTGAGAATTTGTTTGTAAATATAATTCACCTAGATTAGCCCTATCTTTTTCCATATATGCAAACTCATCTTTCATTGTGATGAACCCGTCATCACTAATCCCCCCACATCATCCAACCCCAATCATTTTTTCTTGACGAATAATCATCACCTCAACCATACTGGGATTCCTCACTTTCGAAATGGAATAAGTCAAACAGGAAAAATCGTAAGAAAAAATCGGCTTATCATTAAACGGATTCTTGAAAACGTATTTTGCTTTCTTAGAAGCCCTTATACTCTGGAGTGCAAGTTCTAATGAAGGAAACCTAATTTTTCATGTACCTTCAATCGACTAAAATTATAATTTCTGTTGATAGGGAAAAGCCGTGCCACATGGCACGGCCATTTCTTATGCACTTATGTTTAGATCATTTTTGTCTTTTTTAAAGATTTCAGATATAGCTGTAAGTGTAATCCACAGGGCAAATACCATTACAATCGAACCAAGGATAAACAATAACCAGTTAGAAGTGTCAGGATTCCAAGGTGACCACTCTGTGAATACTTGTTGTACCATAGCCCATAGGGTCATAAACATCAGGAAGACCATTGGGATCAGAGTAGGCAAGTAATTTCTACCCTGACGTTTTAGCCATATAGTAATTAGCAATAATGTAATACCAGCTAATAACTGGTTAGAAGTACCGAAAAGCGGCCATAAGAGATATCCTCCTGAGCCAAAACCATTAGGTCCTTGAGGTAATAGAGTTAAAGCTGCACTTGATACAACAGCTACAGTTGTGGCTACATGTGTTTTAGTAATAGGTTGGAAGTTATATTCTTGGCCTAATTCAGAAATAATATA
Organism: Bacillaceae bacterium S4-13-56; assembly: GCA_040191315.1. Taxonomy (NCBI): domain Bacteria; kingdom Bacillati; phylum Bacillota; class Bacilli; order Caryophanales; family Bacillaceae; species Bacillaceae bacterium S4-13-56. The sequence continues at coordinate 60,952 of JAWJLM010000008.1, forward strand.
ACGCATTAAACGAACGGATGAATCTAGAGTTGTTGCAGCAAAACTTACAACAATAATAGAAACGATTGTTGTAGCAACGGTTGTAGGAATCCCAATACCTTGTGCTAAAACACCTGCACCTTGAATAAATACACCTAATCCTGCTGCAGTGGCTTCTGAAAAACCACTATATGTTGCTGTGAAGTCAGCAGTAGTTGGGAAGAATGTCACAACAGCAATAATGGCAATAAGAGCCAATATACCTTCTCCTACCGCTCCGAAGTAACCAACAAACCTAGCATCTGTTTCTTTATCTAATTGTTTCGATGAAGTTCCAGATGAAACGAGTCCGTGAAATCCTGAAATGGCACCGCAGGCAATTGTTATAAATAATAACGGGAACCAAGAAGTAGTCGCGTCAGTATTCATAGTTGGCGCGGTTACTTCAGGATTTGAGAATAATAATCCTAAGTAAAGAATAGCAAGACCAACTATTAATTGATGTGAGTTAATAAAATCTCTCGGTTGTAATAGCTTCCATACAGGTAGGGTAGACGCGATATAAACATAAACCATAAGGATGATTATCCATACGAAAAACGCCATTGAGGTAGCAGTCATACCCAGGACTGTTGATCCTTCTCCACCGAAGTATCTAACTAAATCAATTTGTAAAAATTCAACATTACTAGCTAAAATTGCGGTTAAATACATGACTGCTAATGCAATCAAAGATGGAATAAGCATATTCCCATTTCTCTTATAAACGTGGTATCCAATCCAAACGGCTAATGGGATTTGGATGAAGACTGAAAGTACACTTGCCGGGAACGAAATAAATAAATTTGCAATTACCCAAGCAAATACTGCGTTAACCATTAATACAAGTAACAAAATGATGAACAAGAATAAGATCTTTGCTCTCTGGCCAATTAATTTGTTGGCAATCGTTCCTACCGATTGTCCTTTGTTTCTTGCTGATAATACTAGAGCTCCAAAATCATGGACTCCAGCAGCAAAAACGGTTCCTAACGTTACCCATAATAATGCAGGTAACCATCCCCAATAGACCGCAATAGCTGGTCCTACGATAGGTGCTGCACCAGCAACGGAAGTGAAATGGTGCCCCCACAACACAAATTTATTGGTAGGCACATAGTCTACCCCATCCTTAAATTGGTGGGCAGGCGTTACATAATTTGGGTCAAGTCGATAAATTTTCTCTGCAATAAATTTGGAATAATACCGATATCCTAAAAAGAAAACAATCATACCGACTACCGCGAGCCAAATTCCACTCATAATTTTCCTCCTTTACCATAGTGAAGTGTAATCGCTTACAAATTGAGTATACTAGATTACTAGAAAAAATCAAGAAAAAAGCTGACTAATCTAAATATTTTGCGTATTACTACATGGGTATGCAGAGGTACCGCTAAAAATGAAGGGATTTTTGTTTCACGCAATCTTTCTATTGTTTGAATCCTCATCTAAAAGAGACTTCATCTCTTTTTTTACTTCCCAATAATAAATTTGTGGTAATCCGTTTAATATCCAATACTCATGAATGATTGAAACCCCAACAAACAGAAACATATGCCAATCAATATCCTTCATGAAATCTCCTCCCTCTGTCCTTATTTTATTTAATTAACTGCATGTCTAAGAACAAAAAAGAGCTGAAATTAGATCAGCTCTTAACTAAGTCTACTCTTTATTATGTGTTCTTGCATCAGCAGCCTTAGATCTTTCTTGTGCTTCTAAATCCTCTACATCTGCTAATTCTTGTGAAAATTCAATATCTCTCCCGTCTGATTTTTGAGTCTTTGGTGTCTGAGGTAAATTTGTTTTGTCTTTGTTACCATTTTGACTTTGTCCTCTAGTCATGCTTAAAACCACCTTTCCAAACTTTTGAACACAATTTTATTTTTTCTTAGAAAGGCTATATTATTCAATTATTTTCAACGCTATTCTTCCATACTCGATAAACAAATCCACCACAACCACATTGGTTAATGAATTTTGAAGATATAACTGTTCCAAACAAATTCTTCAATCGAGGAAGTAAGTATTCATCAGGGTGACCATGACATCCTGGTGTAACTAAATTGACGTAATATCCAGGTGCAGTTTCCTCAATTGCTGCCATAGCAGCTTTTACCATTAATTCTATATCTTCTTTATACTCTTCACTTTCTAATGGTACGGACCAATTTATTTCTTTCATTTTACCTCTCTCCCTACGTTTTTCTTCATTTTAGACCTATAGATAGAATGATGAAGTGGTGTAAATCACTTTTTTGTTTTTATAAAGATTCTTATATAAAAATACTCATTAAGTTCTAATCACTATAATTATTAACAAAATCGTCATAATAAGATACCCAACTCCCATTTTTTTATGGGTATCTTGCTTATCCTACTAAAGAATAAGTTTGACATAAGGAGGAGTTTTTTGGTGCAAAAAAAAGGAATATTTTGGGACCATTTAACAACTGTAGATCATAAAAAAATTGGAATCCTTTATTTGATAGGTGGGGGGTTTTTCTTTGTATTAGCTGGTTTAGAAATATTTATAACTAAGATTCAATTGCTTATTCCCATGAATGGATTTATTTCGGCGAGTACATACAATGAATTGCTTACCATGCATGGAACAACAATGATTTTCTTTGCGGCAATGCCCCTTCTTTTTGGGCTAATGAACTTTATTATTCCGTTACAAATAGGGGCAAGAGATGTAGCTTTTCCTTTTTTAAATGCTCTTGGATTTTGGTTATTTTTAATGGGTGGTATTATTTTAAACGTAAGTTGGCTTGTTGGAGAAGTTCCAGATGCGGGATGGACCGCTTATGCTCCCCTATCAACGATGTCTGAAGGACATGGTGTAGATTTTTATGCGCTTGGACTACAGGTTTCAGGTGCAGGATCCATCATGGGTGCTATTAACTTTTTGGTAACCATTATAAATATGAGAGCACCAGGAATGACTTATTTACGTCTTCCCTTATTTACTTGGACAAGTTTTGTAGCATCTGGCCTCATATTACTTGCCTTCCCCGCTTTAACGGTTGGTCTTTTCTTATTAATGTTTGACAGACTCTTTGGGTCTCACTTCTTTAGTGTTGGCATGGGGGGAAATGAAGTGATTTGGGAGCATCTATTTTGGATTTTTGGTCATCCCGAAGTCTATATCTTAGTTCTTCCTGCCTTTGGTATTTTTTCAGAGATCATAAGTACATTTTCAAAAAAGAGATTGTTTGGATATACCTCTATGGTATTTGCCACTGTATTAATTGGATTTTTAGGATTTATGGTTTGGGCCCATCATATGTTTACTGTTGGATTGGGCCCAATTGCTAATGCGATTTTTTCGATTTCTACAATGTTGATTGCTGTTCCTACGGGTATCAAAATTTTTAATTGGTTATTCACTATGTGGAAGGGATCGATTACAGTCACCACACCAATGCTCTGGTCCCTTGGATTTATTCCTACGTTTACTTTTGGTGGAATGACAGGCGTGATGCTGGCAATGGCCCCAGCCGATTATCTCTATCATGATACGTATTTTGTTGTAGGACATTTCCATTATGTCATTATTAGTGGGGTTGTTTTTGGAATCCTTGGAGGAATTCATTATTGGTGGCCAAAAATGTTTGGATATATGCTAAATGAGAAGGTAGGAAAAACTTCATTTTGGTTGTTTTTTGTTGGGTTTCATTTAACCTTTTTCGTTCACCATATTCTTGGATTAATTGGAATGCCACGCAGGTACTGGACATATGGTGCGGATCAAGGATTTGATATATACCATCAGATTAGCTTTGTTGGGGTTATCGTCATGAGTGTAGGAGCCCTATTTTATTTAAGTAATTTTTTCTATTCGAATAGACATAAAGTGAGTGCAGGAAATGATCCATGGAATGGTAGAACACTCGAATGGTCCATTCCTTCGCCCCCACCTTTTTACAATTTTAATCAACTCCCATTGGTGAGGGGGTTGGATCCTTTATGGATCGAAAAAATGAATGGGAAGCAATGTTTATCCCCAAGCGAGCCATTATCAGATATACACATGCCTAACAGAAGCATTTTACCTTTCATTATGGCTTTGGGTATAGGAATTCTTAGCATAGGAATTATTTATATAGATCAGGGAATTTTTATTGCTATATTAGGTGGCGCCATCATTTTGATTTCCATGCTCTTACGTTCAATTATGGATGATCATGGGTATGTTCTACCAAAAAGTGAGTTAGAGACTAAAGAGGAACAGGGGTAAGATCGTTTTTGTTTAGAAAAGTTCAAGCCGTCCTTGACCATCGACGTAAGCAGATAAGGGAACCGACTCTAGTGATAGGCTGATCTCAAAACAAGAAAATCAAATGTTTTTGCGAAGATTCTCTACGTTGCTTTCCTTACTGCGATTACTCGAAGCAAAAACCGGGGTAGACTTTAGTGAAATTCATAACTGAAGCCAAACATATTTTATCCCGCATGAACGGGAAGTAATACTCCACGCCTCCAGTTTTAAGTAAAATGAAAAGAGTAGGTGGGTTATTGCTTCCCGTTAATAAGGGCCTTTAGGTCATGCACTTGGGTACTAACAATCGGTGAATGGCGGCCACTGATTGAAATTTCACTTTATGTTTTCTCATCTTTTAAAAAAAGCTAACTCTAAATAAAAAAGAGCTAGCCTGCTATGGGTTCTTATCCTTAAGCCCGTTCAAGCATTTGATTTAATGCTTCTCTAGCATACATTGCAATTTCCTCGTCTACTTTTATCACATTGTGAGGGTTACCATCAACAACTGAATCTAAACACCAAACGAGATGTGGTAGATCAATACGATTCATAGTCAAACAAGGACACATATCTTGATTTAAAGAGATAATATGACGATCTGGATGTTCCTTAATAATCCGTTTCACTAAGTTCATTTCTGTCCCAATCGCCCAGGAAGTACCTTCTTCAGACTTTTCAATTTGATCTATAATATAATTCGTTGACCCGGAAAAGTCGGATAAAGCGACTACTTCCCGACGGCACTCTGGATGAACAATTATTTTCATTTCAGGATACTGTTCGCGTACTTGTGCAACATTTTCCACCGTGAAATTTTCATGTACAGAACAATGACCTTTCCATAAAATCACCTTAACATCCTCTAATTCGCCTTCAAAAAGTAGTTGATTTACATGTGGATCCCAAACTGCCATTTGTTCCAATGGTATACCCAAATTATACGCAGTATTTCTTCCAAGATGTTGATCTGGTAAAAACAATATCCGTTCTTTTTGTGTAAAAGCCCAACTGACCATTTTCTCTGCGTTTGAAGAGGTAACTGTCGCTCCTTTGTTTTTTCCAACAAACGCTTTTATAGCGGCTGTGGAGTTTACATAGGTTAATGGTAGAATAGTTTCTCCAAACAATTCACCTAGCTCCCTCCAACATCTTTCGGTTTGCTTTATATCTGCCATATCAGCCATTGAACATCCCGCACGCATATCTGGCAGATAAACTTTTTGATTTTCTTTTGTGACAATATCAGCTGTTTCCGCCATAAAGTGAACTCCACAAAACACAATATGTTCAGCTTCTTCATTTTCCGCTGACCACTGAGCCAATTTTAAGGAATCACCTCTTGCATCAGCAAATTGAATCACTTCGTCTTTTTGATAGTGATGACCAGGTATGAAAAGCTTTGAACCCATCTCCCTTTTGATCTCTCGCATGCGGTCTTCTAATTGTTCAACTGTCATTTGACGATACTTTTTCGGCAAAATATTTGTCTTCTTCTCTAAAGTATCAAAAAAATTCACGGTCCATCCCCCTTTTAAAAAAATACCTTCACACTAATATCTAAAGCTTTTACTGAATGTGTTAAAAAGCCTAATGAAATATAATCAACACCAGTCATAGAGTAATCTCCGAGAGTTTCTAATGTAATACCTCCAGATGCCTCAGTCACTATATGGGATGGAACTAATTTTATAAATTTTTTAATTTCGTCTGGTGTACGATTATCAAACATGATGACATCAACATTTGCTTCTACAGCTTCCCGAACCTGCTCTTCTGTTTCAGTCTCCACTTCGATTTTTACCATATGACCCACTTGAGAGCGAGCGGTTTTGAGCGCGTTTGTGATTGAGCCTGCAAAAGAAATGTGATTATCCTTAAGCATGATTGCATCATAAAGCCCCAAACGGTGGTTAAATCCTCCGCCACAACGAACGGCATATTTCTCTAGCATTCTAAGTCCGGGTGTTGTTTTTCTAGTATCACAAATTCTCGTATGATTGCTATTTAGAAGGTCTACAGCCTGTTTCGTTTTCGTTGCAATCCCACTCATTCTTTGGATAAGATTTAATATCACACGTTCTGCCGACAATAAATATTTAACCTCTCCAAATGCTTCAGCTATAACCATCCCTTTTTCAACGGAGGTTCCATCTTGTATACGCACCTCTACCTCTATTTTGGGATCCATTAGATGAAAGCCTGTTTTTATTATATCTTTTCCACAAAAAACTCCCGGTTCTTTAGCTAGAAAAACCACTTTTCCATGTTGACCATTATTGAATAAAAGATTACTTGACACATCCTGATCTCCCATATCTTCAATAAAAAATTGCTCTAGTAATTGCTGCAACTTTAAATGGTTCATCTTGTTTCCCCTTTTCTCTGTATCTTTGTTGAATGATTTTCTGCGTTCTCCATTCTTCCCTTTCAAATGGAAAATCACTTCTAAAATGTCCTCCACGACTTTCTTCTCTTTGTAAAGAAGAATCGGTGATTAACCATGAAGTAATTAGCATAAATACCTTTGTCGTTTCCTTAACAGTAAGGGGTTGAAGATTAGCAGAACATAGCTGTTCGATATTCCATTTTTTTAACCACTGTTCTTGTTCCATAAGACCATCGCAGGAACGTACAATCCCTACTTTTTGCATCATCATTCTTTGAATTTCGGTTGACTCAGGTAATGAAAAAGAAAAACTTGTTTTATGTTCCCTGTCTTGAAATCTATTCATAGCAGGACTTGAATAACTATCATTGGATATATTTATCCATTCTGCTAAACGCTTCCCATAGGCCAACCCTTCCAGCAAGGAGTTACTTGCTAAACGATTTGCTCCGTGAACTCCCGTACAAGCAACTTCCCCTATTGCATACAATCCATCAATATTTGTTTTTCCAATTAGGTCTGTTTTTACACCACCCATCAAAAAGTGACTCCCAGGAACAACCGGTATTAATCCCTTTTTTAAATCAATCCCATTTTCTTTGCACATTTCTGCAATAGTTGGAAAACGATCAGAGAATTTAGTAATAGCAGTAATGTCTAAATAAACCTTATCCCCATTTTTTAAATGGTCAAATATTGTTTGAGAGACAACATGCCTTGGAGCAAGATCTTTCAAAGGATGAACCTTTTCCATGATTCTCTCCTTATTTTCTGTTACGAGAATGGCACCTTCTCCTCTGACAGCCTCAGAGATTAACCCTATGACTCTACCATCCAGACAAAACATAGTTGGATGGAATTGTATAAATTCCATATCAGTAATTTGCGCTCCCGCTCGATAGGCCAAAGCTATTCCATCACCAGAAACAGTAGGTGCATTGGAAGAATAAGAGTAAATTCCACCACAGCCGCCAGTGGCAAGTACAACATGATTTGCACTAACTTCTAAAATTTGACCGTTTTCATTTTTGGCTTTTGCGCCAATACAACGATTATTTTCGTGATCTACTGCTAATTCGTAAACCATAAAATGTTCCTTTATCTCTACATGGGTTAAATTCTGGTTAAATAAATGGTTCATCACTATTTTCCCTGTTTGATCCCCTCCACCATGAACAATTCTTCGTTTAGAGTGTGAACCTTCCATTCCGAGACTAATTTGACCTTTAGCATTATAGTCAAATTGACAGCCGTTTTTCACTAAATCTTGGATAATGTCAGGTGCTTCTTCAACCAATTTTCTAACTGCTAATGTATCATTATAGAGCCGACCAGCTTCTAGGGTATCTTTAAAATGTAAATTGGGATTGTCTTCAGTGCCAATGGATGCTGCTATTCCTCCTTGTGCTAAATAAGAGTTGCTTGTTTGAAGGGATGACTTTGTGACAATCATCACATGAAGATCACTACGAAGATTTTTTAAAAACTGCATTGCAGCTATCCCACTTCCAATAATCAAAACGTCTACCTTCATCTTTCTCCTCCTCAACAACTTAACACCTGTCTTGACACCTATATTTACATAGATTTAAACTTATGACAAGTTATTTTTAAAAGAAAGCTGGGAGAAAATGAAATATTTTGATTATGCTGCAACTTGTCCTATAGTGGAGGAAGCTCTAGAGGCTTATATAAAAACCGCAAAAAACTATTATGGAAACACAAGTAGTCTTCATGACATTGGTGGAAAGGCAAAAGCATTTCTTGAAATTTGTCGTAAGGAAATGGCTAACCTAATAGGTATAAACGAAACTTCACTATATTTTACTAGTGGAGGTACAGAAAGTAATGTTCTTGCGATCCATTCTTTATTAAGTGCACCCTTAAAAGAAGGTAAACATATTGTCGCATCTATGGGAGAACATTCCTCTATTTTAAATTTTTTAGTAAAATTAGAAGAAGAAGGATATTCTATCACTCTTCTTCCCTACCAAAAAGATGGAACAATAGATATCGATGATTTCTCTAAATCCATACAAAAAGACACGATCCTTGCGATTGTGCAACATGCGAACGGTGAAGTGGGAACTATCCAACCAATTGAACAGATTGGGGATATATGTAATAAATATAAGATATTACTACATACGGATTGCGTTCAATCTTTTGGGAAAATATCTGTAAAAGAAATCATTCCTTATGTATCAAGTCTGTCGATTTCAGGTCACAAAATATATGGTCCAAAGGGTATTGGTGCCGTATATGTTAATCCATCCTTAGAATGGAGGTCGTTTCTTCCCCAAACAACACATGAAAATGGCTTTCGAGCAGGAACTGTCAACCTCCCAGCCATTGCTGGATTTACAGTTGCGGCTAGTCAGTCTATGAATATCATCCAAGAACAACAAGCTCGTCATGAGGAATTGAGAAACTTGTTCAAAGAAAACTTGGAATCTTTCATGATTCCCTACTCTATTATTGAATCCGATAACAGAAGACAAATCCCTTCGATAATCGGATTAATGGTTGATCGATTAGAGGGACAATGGCTAATGCTAGAACTTAATCGATTAGGCTTTGCCATATCAACCGGAAGTGCTTGTCAGGTTGGAAAACAGTCTCCCTCTTCCACAATAATTGGAACTGGTGTTTCACCAGAAAGAGCAAAACAGTTTGTGCGTATTTCTTTTGGGAAATATACAACAAAAAATGATATCCTAGAATTAACACACGCTTTGCATACAATCTTCTCATCTTACTAAAGAGATTGGAGAGTTATTAAATGAACGATCAAAAGATATTGGGGGAAAATAGAAGGAATTTACTTTTAGAAATTCTAAAGAATAATTATGAACCAATTACCGGTAGGGAACTTGCTAGAAGAATGAATGTTAGTAGACAGGTGATTGTGAACGATGTTTCCCTTTTAAAGGCAAAAAGTCATTCCATTGTAGCTACTAGTCAAGGATATCTTTATTTGAATAATGGGAAAGAAGAGAAAGCAAAACGAATTATTGCTTGCTATCACACCCCAGAACAAACAGAGGCGGAATTAAACTTAATGGTTGATCATGGAGTTACCGTAGAGGATGTCAAAATTGAGCACCCTATATATGGCGACTTAACAGCATCTGTAATGGTTTCTAATCGTATAGAAGTACAACAATTCCTAAAAAAGATGAAACAAACAAATGCGTCCTATTTGTTGGAATTAACAGATGGAACTCATTTGCATACGGTTTCTGCAACTAGTGATAAGTTGCTTGATGAGGTTGAAAAAGCACTAGAGGAAGCCAATTTTTTAGTGAAAAAATAAAGTGCCAATTTGAGGCACTTTTCATTTTCTATGCTTGCTGTAACAGGTGCTGATATTTTTGGATGGTTTCCAACTGACCTTTTTTTGAAGCGTTTAGGTGCCAAGCCGCCCATCCTTTATGTTTTAAATACTTTTCAAACTTTTTTAGAAGTTCATATTGTTGTAGAGCCATGTGAACATGAACATGCTTCACATTTTCATTTTTCATCATTAGCGCGGAAGTAAAGTTTTCTTGAGCCATTTCAGTTGCTGTTGATTTCGCTTCTAAAGCAATAGGTTTATCCACAGAGTGATTTCCATCGGAAGAATGAGGTAAGCTAAAGAGGTCATGATATAATTCATCAACCATAGGAAGCTCTATCCATTCATTTAAATGAGGATTAAAAAAGCTAAGCATTACTGGAACATGGACCTTCATAACCTTGATTTGCAGTAGGAGCAATTCTTTTAAATGAGGATCTTTTGCCTGATGATAAAAAGTGTGAAGCTTAAAAAGTTTTCCTTCATGGGTAGATAAATGTGTTTCCATTAAACCAGCATCAATAGCGGGTAATAACATATTAATTCCTCCAATCTAGAACCTATCCCTAGCATATGCCTAGACACTTTAATGGTGAATGGAATGAATTGTATTTGTTTTCCCTTCAAAAAATATAAACTTAGGACAGACAAGGAGAAGAATTCTAATGCAAATATTAGTAGATGCTGATGCATGTCCAGTAAAGGATATTGTGATTGAAGTGGCTGTAAAAAATCAATTACATGTAAAGCTTGTACGTAGCTTTTCGCATTTTTCAACTGAACAGTTCCCAGATGGAATAGAGTCTGTGTATGTTGATACAGGAGCAGATTCAGTAGATTATCGTATTGTTCAACTAGCCCAGTCTGGGGATTTAATTATAACTCAAGATTACGGTCTTGCAGCGTTAGGTCTTGGAAAAGGATGTAGAGTTATTCATCATTTAGGCTACGAGTTTACAACCAAAAACATTGATGAATTATTATCGAAAAGACATGCCCATGCCAAATTAAGAAGAAGCGGACATAAAACAAAAGGGCCTAAGAAGTTTACGGAAGAGGATCGTCAACAATTCAGAAAATTATTATCCTCTATAATTTTGCACAACTAAAAAACCAGTGTTGTTATATATGTAACACACTGCTTTTTTAGTTGTGTATAAGTAATTTTGATAGTTTCCCAACATAATACCCAACAAAAATGATCCTAAATATTAATATGAGGTGTAGTATAAGCCATCCCCATTGTCCATATTTCAACAGGTCCTGATCCAAAGGGCTCGAATTCTTCTTTGGGCATTACATATTCATCGCATAATGTAAGTTGTTTACTCCTTTTTATTTTTTCTTCACTTTAAAATCCTTTTTTATTCAAAAGAAAAAAGCTGGTTTCCCAGCTTTTAGTATTAAGTCGAAGGTCGATTTGGTCCTTCCATCTTTTTGTTGCCAAATCCACGTGCTTTTTCTTCTTGCTTTGGTTTTGCATGATTTTCTTTGACATATTGACTCTCTTGTCTTTTCTTACCCATTGTCATCCACCTCCTAAGAATAGGTTTTGAATAACAACAACAATTTATTCTTAATTCTAGGTTCAAATAAGAAAAGCACAAGCGACCTTCGAAACAAGAAAAACACTTTTTTCTGCGAAGTAGCTCTAAGTAGCTTTCCTTCGTACGATTACTTGGGACAAAAACTTCGAAGATTACTCGATGAAGCTTTTGCGCTGTAGCTGGACAAATTTTATGCTTTTGTATGAAAACAGACCCTGCAAAACTTTTGTATACGTGATCAAGTCACAATAGATGGTACTTCTATACCGTCACAACCCGTTTCTTATGCAGGGTATCCTTCTTCAGGATCCACCAATGTATATTTCGACCTGGTCATATTGTTATTAAAGGTATTCCCAAAGATGAACAAGATTTATCCTCCATGTTTGATTAGGAATCCATTTTCATGGTAGATGGTGGCTCCGCGAAGCGAGCCATAATGATTTCTTATCTTGAAATAAAAACAGCTATCACCTTAGTGATAGCTGTTATGTGTAGTTTTATATTAAAGTTTAACTACGTTAGCTGCTTGAGGTCCACGGTTACCTTCAGTTACTTCAAACTGAACTTGTTGACCTTCTTCAAGAGTTTTGAATCCTTCTCCAGTAATTGCTGAGAAATGTACGAATACATCGTCCTCACCTTGTACTTCAATAAATCCAAAACCTTTTTCTGCGTTAAACCATTTTACTACTCCGTTTTTCATGTTAAAAAACCTCCATAATTTAAATGTGGTACATTTTTTCATACGTTTTAAAACAACAAAAAAATTTACCCATTATAAAAAGTCAGTTGTTAAATGAAACGATATGACTCTTTATAACAAGTAAATTTGCGAGAAAGCCATGCGTATTTATTTAACACCATATACAGCATAATGCATGAAGCAAATAAAGTCAATCATAGATTTTTTTTAACTTCCAACTTTCCATTCTTTTATGAAAGTGACACTTCATTCAGCGGCCGTTCTGACTAATTGTTTAGTACAAAAGGGTATAACCTAAAGGCCCTTGAACCTAACCGACATTTACGGACAGTTGTTGGTGAAGCTTGCTTCATGGTAGACTGTCCGTTCATGCCGGATAAAAGGCAAGTATAGAAATGATATATTTCCACACTCACCTGATGGGAATTTAACTTAATAAATCAGCTCTTCAATCTGCTTTTTAATTTGAGATAGCTTCTCTACGCTTTCATAAGAAAATAACTGTTGATTTTCCTGTACCTCTATTTCGTTCACTCTTTGTTGTAGTTGATCTCGTTCCCTTTCGATCACTTTGTTCCAATGGTCGCGATAATAAGATAGTAATTCCTTCGTTTGAACACGCAGTTCTTTTTGTAAGGAGACTCTTAGGTATTGCTCTACCTCATCTTTTACTTGGTTTACTTGTCTTTGTTCAAAAAACTCCTTTGTAGATTTAAATCCTGCTGCTATCGATTGAATATCCTTATCTAATGCAACAAAGCTAGATAAAGATATGTTTGGAGTAGGAATATTACAATTCGCTTTTCTCTCATGAATAAAATAATTCATGTCCTTAGTATTCTCAATCATATCAGCTTTCCAATGATTTATCTGATCTTTCATGTAATGATCAATTCTTAGGGAAGTTGCTACAAGATCTTGAATAAGTTCGTTTCTCACATGATGGAAAAAGTTGTGAAGCTGGTCTATAAGTTGTGTCCTCCCTAGTTTCCCATTTGCTTTTATGGTAGATGGGTTAACAGTTTCTTTGAATACATCCATAGAACGAAGAACCATTCTTTTTTGCATGTGGAAGAACTGCTGCTTCAATTTTTGATCATTTATATCAAGGTATCGTTCATCAGAAAAAATAAGAACAGATCTTTTTATATTCTCTAAGAGTGATTTTCGTTCTTCAACCTTCTTTTGTCTTTCTTCTTGATTTAATGAAAACTCCCTTATTCGTTCATCCAGCCACTGAATGGAATAATCTAACTCTTTTTTTGCTTGTTGCACTAAAATATTGTCAATCTCATGATTTATAAAATCAAAAAGTTCTTCCTTTACAGCAGGAACTCCAGATTTGTTTTCGCAGACTGAATTTCCGTCGGCCTCCATCGCTATTTTGCTGGAAACAGGATATAACCTCGGTCCTTGTATATCGAATTTACTTAGTTCATCAGATACATAATTTAAAACTAGCTCAAGCTCACGTTCATTTTTGGCTAAGTCCACTGCATTTACAACAAAAAACATCTTGTTGTGGTTGAATGCATCTTGAATCCTACCTAATTGATACAAAAACGAAGCGTCAGCTTTTGCGAAAGAGTGATTATAATACGAAACATAAATGATTGCATCTGAATCCTTTATAAATTGAAAAGATAACCTTGTGTGCCTTGAATGAACGGAGTCGGCTCCCGGTGTATCCACTAAAATGATGCCAGCACGTGTCAGCGGATTATCATCAAAAATATCAACTTTTTGAATATAACTAGCTCTTTCCTCATCTTTAATTAAGTTTTCCATTTCAGCTATTGGTACTGTAATAGTTTTACCAAGTGAGTCTGCCATTTTTTGATATCCAGCAAGTAAAGAATCTACCCAATGTTCAAGGGGGTCTGAATTTACTTTCTTCTTTAACTTTTTCAACTCTTTTTCAATATTTTCGTTAGGTAAATTGGTCTGGTCGAAAACATCCATCAATTCCTCTTTTAATTCTTCTTCTGACTTTACCGTAATTTTAACTTTTTGATTGTCGTCAACGGTCGGTGGTAGTAAAACTCGAGTGATGGTAGCAGTCGTTGGATGAGCAGAAACCGGCATTAGGCTTTTCCCTAACATAGCATTAATAAACGAAGATTTTCCCGCACTAAAGGCACCAAATAAGGCTATCGTGTATTCATTTGTTTCTAAAGAGTTTTTCTTCTCTAGTAGAGCCCTTTTTATTAGGGAGGCTGATTTCAACTCGCTCAATTTAGATACGGTATCTTCAAGAAGGTTTGCCATTTCTTTTTTCGAATTTTTTTTAATCTTTTGTTTCTGTTGACGTTGAGTCTGTTGCTTATTCTTCACTAGTTCGTTGGAATATGAATTTTTAATTGGAAATGATTCTAAGTTTGTATAGGTCTCAGTATGAATCTTATCTAAAGCAGCTTGAACTAAAGAGGTATCCTTAATTTCCCCATCTTCCAAAGCTAGGAGGCCGCTTTCAACCCGCTTCCATTCTTGTTCCTCAACCTCAATTTTCTTTTCGGTTTGATAAAGTTCATTCTGAAGAGACTTAACCTTCTCTTCAACTTCTTTAAATTCTTGGTAGTTTTTTTCTAAAGTATCATTAGCTTTTTCCCATTGGGTTTGTGCCTCTTTAACAAAAGCCTTGATAAGGTTCTGCTTTACATCTTCCATATACAATAATAAATAGTCCCCTGTAGCTTTCGTCCCAGGTTTAATTATCTCTTTCAATCTTTCTTGTGGAAAATGTATTGAAATTCCTTCCAAAGAAGATAAAATTTTAGGGTCAGAAACTCCCAGCTCTTGCGCATATTGACTTACCTTTTGACGAATGGGCCATTGAAGATTTGCTTCCACAAGCTTCATCAAATCGTGGTAAAACTGTTCAGTTGCTTCTTTTCTCTCTTGCTCTGTTTTTTTCTTTGAGAAAAACAGTCCCGATTTATACTCTGGCTGCATGACAGTTAAAAAGACACGCGCTTTTTCACGCAACTCATAAGGAGTAATTTGGGCTCTTTGGCCAATTTGCTTAATCAGCTGGTTCATTTCAACTTCAGCTGTATTCGGAGTTGGAGTTGAAGAATTTTTGTGAAGTAATTCAAGATTCTCTAATATTTTATTTCTCTGTTCCATTCGACTTTCTTTCTTCTCTTCCCATTCCTGCCGTTTTACGTAAATAAATTCTTCTAAAATAAAATGAATGGAGCGTTGAATAGTGGAGTAGGATAAATCCATTATTCCTCTTTCCCACTCTTCAATCGTATTTTGAAGCATGGTTAATTGATTATGTGGGTTGTTTTCATCATATAAAGACGTATAGTATACTGCTTTAGGAGTTATATTCCATCGATGTAATACCTGATTAATTTTCTCTTTATAATTTTCAAACGTACTTTCGCGGTCTTCATGCTTATCGATTTGATGGACAACTAAATAGTAAGGTTTCTTTCTTTTTTGCATTTGCTGTAAAAAATATAAATTATGTTCTGATTGAACGTGGTTATAATCGACTACATAAAACAAAACGTCAATGGTATGAAGAGTTGATTCAGTCAATATAGCATCTGCATCTTTAGCAGAGTCAATTCCGGGAGTATCTATCAATGTTACACCTAAGGGTAGTTCTATATCTTCTTTACTTAAGATGATACGTTTAACTAGATCTCCATCCTTACAGTATTGCCGCACATCGTCTAAACTAGTGGGACCACTAACTTGTATTAATTCTCCATTTTGTTGAACTAACCTTACTTTTTCGTCCCCTTTATAGATTTCAACGACGTTGGCACTAGTGGGTATGGGACTTGATGGTAAAATAGTTTGGCCAACCAAATAATTTATAAGGCTAGACTTTCCTGCTGAATAATGTCCACTAAATCCTATCGAAATCCCTTGTTCCCTTTCTTTTTTTAGCAAATCTAACATTTGCTCTGCAATCTCTACTTCATTTCTTTCATAAAACCAATGATAAAGACCTGCCAATGAATGGCTTAAATTAATTGTTTTAGATTGATTCATGAAAAAACCCCTTTGATATTCCTCGTGCATATTATTATTTTGAGCCTGATTTCTATTTTACTCAATTTTATAACTTATTCACAGGAAAAACTCCAGCAGTTTGATTTTCTTGTTTGATCTTTAACAAAAGCGGATATAGATAATGGTGAGGTGAGTCGGTTGAGAAATGTAAAAGTGAAAGTTATTGGAAGAGTTCAAGGTGTTGGATTTCGATACTTTACTCAGCAGAAAGCCGCCAATTTTTCAATAAACGGTTGGGTCAAAAATGAAAAAGATGGGTCTGTGGAGATAATTGCACAAGGCGAATCAGAATCTATTGATTTTTTTCTCCGGGCATTAAGTATTGGTCCACGTCCCTATGCAAAAGTTACGAATCTAGATGTAGAAGAAGTAGAAACAGAAATTACGTATGATTATTTCGAAATCAAACATTAACCATTTTTATTCATGATCATCACTAATCAAATATATATATAAAAGAATAAGTCTTATACTTGGAGTGATGTCATGAATATTTTAGTTCAACCAGGTCAAACCTTATGGTCGATAAGTCAGACTTTTGGTATTCCACTTAATCTCATCGCAGATTCCAATCCCAATGTAATCCCAACTCAATTACAAGTGGGACAAAACTTAAGAATACCTGGATATAGAGTATTAGCACATCGCATACAACCAGGAGATACTTTTTGGTCCATTTCAAATCGCTATCAGACACCAATGGATGTTATTCGATTGATGAACCCTTGGACGATTCCAACACAGCTAATGATTGGAAGTACACTCTATGTTCCTGTTCGTCTCACCGAAAGAATTGTACAGACGAGGAAAGCTTACGATTACTCCTCACTACAACAAGATTTACAGAGACTCCGACAAGCCTATCCTTTCATTCGTCAAGAATCAATTGGTCAATCGGTTTTAGGGAGCTCTATTGATGAAATTCAAATCGGCAGAGGGGCCCAAATGGTTCAAGCGAATTCTTCTTTTCACGCAAATGAATGGATAACAACGCCTATCATGATACAGTTCTTAAATGATTATTTACTGGCATTAACCAATCAAACCCCTATTCGAGGTCTATCCATGAATCCATTTTATACAAGACGTACCCTTTCTCTTGTGCCAATGGTTAATCCCGATGGTGTAAATCTTGTCCTTAATGGTCCACCAAATATAGAACCGTATCGATCCCAAGTTATTGAAATGAATCAAGGGAATCTAACCTTTAACAATTGGAAAGCTAATATTCGAGGGGTTGATCTGAATAACCAATTTCCTGCTGGATGGGAAATTGAAAAAGAAAGGAAGGAACAATCCCCTGGACCTAGAGACTATCCTGGAGAAGCTCCATTAACTGAACCAGAATCTATTGCCATGGCTGAATTAACTAACAGAAGGAACTTTTCACGTGTCAATGCCTTTCATACGCAAGGTGAAGTCATATATTGGGGGTTTCGAAATCAAGAACCTCCAGAAGCAGCAGCAATTGTTAAGGAATATGCCCGTGTAAGTGGATACAAACCGGTCCAAACTGTTGACAGTTATGCTGGATATAAAGATTGGTTCATACAAGAATGGAATAGACCTGGATATACAGTTGAATTGGGGACTGGAGTTAACCCACTGCCTCTTAGTCAATTTGATGAAATTTACGAAGAAAGTTTAGGAATATTTCTAGCCAATTTATATATGTAATAAGAAAAGCGCAAGCGCCCTTCTAAACAAGAAAAGCACTTGTTTCTGCGAAGTAAATGCTCGAGAAGCATTTCTTGTGATCATCGACGTAAGGCGGTGAGGCCCACAGGATGTGGGTCACGTAGGCGTTGCCACACGATGTGGCGGTTTTAGCCTACGATCCTCCGAGATAAAGGAAACACGGCTCACGAGGGCTCGCAGGATGCGAGTCCGTTCGGTGTGCGAATCATTTTGGTGGGACGAGTAATCGCAGTCCCACCAAAATGTCGCGTTTTTAACCGAACCACCTTCATCGATGTTGACTTATCGAAGGAGAGGGGGGAACCGACTCTAGTCGATAGGCTGCCCCTCGAAACAAGAACAGCACTTGTTTCTGCGAAGTAGCTCTAAGTAGCTTTCCTTCCTGCGATTACTTGGGGCAAAAACTTCGAAGATTACTCGATGGTGCTTTTTCGCTGGAGCTAGACAAACTTTATACTTCTTTAAAATAATCTTTTTTAAAGCCACCGATTCTGTCCGAATTATCTATTATAAAATAGAACTCTTCTGTTTCATTTTTAACCTCATATACCTTTCCAGGTGTAAGAACACGGTCTACAATGTATTTTTTTGCATTGGCATGTACACATTCCACTTTTTTAATCGTTTCTTTGTTTTCCCAAACCTTATGTAACATTCTTGTCAGACTCCTTTATATTGAATATTCTTTTTCTAATCTTAGTGTATGTTTCGGATTCAAGCAAGCTTTCTATTAATAACTACAGTGAAAAAGGTATCTGACGATATAACAATATACCCTCTTTCGAACACTTTGCTTGAACACTACAAATATAAGAGCTCCTTTCCATCCAGTTAAAAGATGGAGATCTGTTAATTTTTGTACATGTTTTCTCCCCCGCTCAGTGACTGCATCTGGAAAATAAGCTATCCCATCTTTAGCAAATGTTACACTTTTTACCTCAACAGCTATTTGACTGTTTTGATCTTGGAGGAGAAAATCCCAACGAGCTCCGCCGTATGAATATTCTCTTCGAACATATTCAATTTCTTTGTTCTGAAAGAAAGGAATGGATTGATTTTGTAAAGCTTTACGTACTAAATCATTGGCCATATTAGGATTTAAAGAAACAAGGATATTATTATTGGTTTGTACAAGAACGGCATGTTGCGGGCAACACTTTTTGAACATCCTCTCTCTGCACTATATTCTGTTTTTCTACCCTCTTTTTGAATATGATGCAGATAAACCTTTACTCCTGGGTACAAAAGTTCGTTCAGTCGACCTGGGTCTGGTAAATGCACTCTCAAAATATCTTCTGAACCTTCTTTTCTACAATGAATAATATAACGGTTAGGCCTTTCAATAAAAGTTGTTTCTATTAGTGGGAGTGACCAAGGAATCCAAATAGGAGTGTCAAAATCCTTAATCATGTGGTTGATCCTCCTTTTGATGTACGGGTTCTTTTTTCTTGATCATTTTAAAAGTGACTTGTAAGGCTATAGGGATGATGAGAACTACAATAAGAAGTCGTATGATCTGCAAAGAACTTACAATCGAAGGGTTTAGTCCAACGGATTGTGCCGTTAATGCCATTTCAACAAGTCCACCAGGAGCTATACTAAGAACAGCGACTGCCATTGGAATACCTGTCCATAAACTAAATAGCCAAGCAAAAATTATAGTAATTACTATTAAAAATAAATTGAGCCCCAAATAAATTCCGCAATACTTTCCAGCTTTTAATAAATCCCTAATTTCTACTGAGTTTCCTAAAAATACACCTAGCGTAAGTTGTGCAAAAAGAAAAACCTCAGAAGGAAAACTAAAGGTCCCTAGATTTGTTATTTGAGAAATAGCAGTTAAAATCATAGGAATAACAATGAAAGAAGCAGGTACCTTTTTTTGTAATAAAAAACCTAAACATATGCTGGTAAAATATAATATAAGAATCCAGGGTGTTTCATGAACCTGATGTTTAGAAAGGTCAGATATCACATTACCTTCAGGGCTGTTAAACCAGTGTAAAACTGCAAAAGGGATAATAAAAAGAACTGCTAATAACCTAATCGTATGAAAAATAGTCACCATAATAGTGTTTCCTTTTAAGGAATCACTTAGAGCAATACTCGTTGATAGACCTCCTGGAATAGTTCCTAAAATACTAGTGACCGGATCAATAGAAACCCATTTAGTTATCCAATATCCATTTAGTATCGCAATAATGATCATCAAAATTGAAAATATCATGTAAGGAATAAAGTATGGTTGAACCGTATGTAATGTATCAGGAGTAAAGGTTTGCCCTATTTGTATTCCTAAGATAGCAAGACTTATGTTTTTTAACCGTGGTGAAGAGTACGTATTCTTCTTAAGCATTACTTTATAAATTAGCATACTTGTGATAGGTCCTAGAATCCATGGTATTGGGAACTGAATCCAATTGAAGATAACTCCCCCAATAATAGCAATCAGATAGGATGCTATCAGTGTTTTGACATGCATAATCTCAGAGCCCTTCAATAATATAAGACAATAAAGCTTGTAGAAATTTATCATCTCTACAAGCGTTTATTGTTTTATAAAACTCTTTTATCTTTTAAACAAATACAAAAAATCTCCGTAACCTTCTTCTTCCATTTTATCCTTTGGAACAAATCGTAATGCCGCTGAATTTATACAATAACGAAGGCCGCCTTTATCTTGTGGGCCATCTTCAAAAACGTGACCTAAATGCGAATCAGCTCTCCTGCTCCTTACTTCTGTTCGAATCATTCCGTGTGAGGTATCCACATTTTCTTTAACTTCCTGTTTTTCAATAGGTTTCGTAAAGCTCGGCCACCCGCAACCAGCATCATATTTGTCAGTGGAACTGAACAATGGTTCCCCTGAAACTATATCTACATAAATGCCATCCTCTTCATAATTGTAAAACTCATTTTCAAATGGCCTTTCTGTACCATTTTCTTGAGTTACATGGTACTGAATAGGAGACAGTTTTTCTTTAAGTTCATTTTTATTGTTAGTTATTGACCAATTATCTTGAATAAATTGTTGTCTTCCTGACCCTGCTTTATATCTCTTATAATGTAAAGGTTGTTTTTTGTAATAATATTGGTGTTCTTCTTCTGCTGCATAAAAAGTTTTGGCAGGTAAAATCGGCGTCACAATCGGATTGTTAAACTTACCACTTTCCTGCAATTCTTTTTTTGACGCTTCTGCTTTCTTTCTTTGTTCTTCGTTATGATAAAAAATAGCCGTTTGGTAAGATTCCCCTCTATCATAAAACTGCCCTCTAGCATCAGTAGGATCAATTTGTTGCCAAAAAATATCTAGCAAGCGCTCATAAGGGAAAACAACTGGATCGAAGGTGATTTGTACAGCTTCTACATGGCCAGTTGTATCAGAGCACACCTCTTTATACGTTGGATTTTCTTTATGTCCTCCTGTGTATCCGGATATAACTTCCTTTATTCCTGGTCTTTGATCAAAAGGCTCAACCATGCACCAAAAACAACCGCCGGCAAAGGTTGCTTTTTCTATCTTTTCATTCATGTTATCTACCCTTTCCCATGTGATATATCTCTTATTGTTCCGCTTAACAGTAAAAAAATCAAGGAAAGGAACTTATTATTAAAAAAACCACCAATAGATTTCACAAATCTATTGATGGTTTTTTACTTAATTCAAATAAATAATTTAGGAACTGATTCTTTTTGTTTGGAAGATTCATTTGATTTTGATTTAACTGATTTACTGCTTTTCTTTTTTTTGCTTTTGGTTTTTGAGACTTTTTTAGAATTTTTACTTGAATCAGATTCTAGAAATTTTTCGATATCTTCATCATCATTAAAATCCTCTTGTTCATTTTCGGATAACTCATTTTCTTCAGAATCCTCATCAGAATTGTCTCCTGTTTCCAAATCATCGGAATCCTTTAAGGCTTTTGCCATTTTCAGCATAGCTGGCAGGTTTTTAACCATAGGCCCATATTGTTGGATCATAGGAGTAGCGGTTTGTGCTAATCGCACCATTTGTTGTACATTATTAAGTACTCCTTGAAAACCTCCACCACTGCCTAAACTGTTTCCTGCACCTGCTAATGAACTACCTAAATTACTACCCGTTCCTAGCCCACTTCCTCCTTTTTGAAACAAAGAAAGCAGGCCTCTTTTCGGTGTTTGGGAAGCTGCTGATTGCATTCTTCCAAACGGAGCTTGACCTCCGCCCCCAAACATCGGTCCTCTATTTTCAAACATGGATTGCATGCCTCTTGTAGATGCTGGCCCTCCCGAGAACAATCCTCTTCCTTGCCCTTGGGACATCATTCCGCCCATAGGATGATTCGGTGGCATCGTTGGCGGACCCATTCCTCTTCTCGAAAATACCATGGTGACACTCCTTTCCATCGTGGTGCCTACGCTACACAATACTCTCTTATAGACTATGGGGTCTTTATCCTATCAGTGTGGGCATAAGCCCATTTCTAAAAACGTTTAAATAATTGAGAAATTTCCCCTGTATGTATAGAAAAACTGAAAAACTCGGCTTATCGTTATAGGGATTCTTGAAAGTGTATTTTGCTTTCTTAGAAGCCCTTTTACTCTAGAGTAAAATTTCTAATGGCGAAAGCTTAATTTTTTCATGTACTATTAAATAGTGAAAGTTATCAATTTAATAGTAAAATAAGAAAATCGTAGCCTACTAGACTACGATTTTCCAATTAATCAATAGATACTTCACCCAAAATAATTAATGCAATAGGACCAGCAATAACCAAGCCAATTAAAACAGCTGGTAATAAAGAAGCCATATTCTATTCCTCCTCCATTAAATAATGTGTCGGTAGTAATAACTACTTTCATTATAAACGGAACAATAACAATCCTTCGAGTGCTTTTTTGACGATTTTATGACTTCCTTTAATTTTAAGTTCATTTCCCAGGGAAGCGCATTATTCGACTGCATTCCTTTTTTGCAGACACTAATTTACAGTAAACAAAGTTATTAACTGATAGGTCAGAATCGTTTTTTGATCCTTCCACAGGACTTCTTTTACCACCCCAATTCCTATCTCCCTTTCTTTGTCGTTTCGCTTAATCGAAATGGGTTCATCCATAGGAAACAATTGGTAACCTGACATCGTTAATTGGAATAGATTCTCTTCCCCTTGTATCCTTATTTCTTGACCAAGAATCATCAGTTTCCAATTCATAGTCAAAGTCATTGACATACTCAACTCCCCCTTTTTAAGAAAAGGTATAGATTAATTAATCCAAGGAGTGCTAGGTGGAGCAATTTTCCATAATTCTTCACCTAAAATAAAATCCGTATATGTAAATGGAAATTCAATAGACAATTGCTTAAGCTTTACGGAATTTCTTTCGAATATATTTTTGTAACGCTTTTGTTCGTGGTCTTCTTTAAGGTGTTCAAGTATGCTTTTAATGGTTTGTAAGCTTGCAATTAATTCTAGTAATTCTTCTTTCGAGAATTCACGTATGGGACTGGGGTCTAATATCCCATTTTCTTTTAATTTTTGCCACTCCGTTTTAGAAAAGAAACATGGAAGCAAATCTTCCATTATCTCTCTCATCAGTTCTTTTCCGTATTCTTCCTGCTTTACACTTCCACCACTAATAATTCTCATTATTTCCCTCCTGATCTCTTTCCCATAGAGGAAAAAACCATCCTATTAGGACGGTTTCTATTCTATCCTTACTATAGCATGGCAAGAATGATCTTTGAATGGACAATTATTGGTAGCGCATGAAAAAATGAATAATTTTCATCTGACAGATGGAAACTAATAGGTACTACATTATATGGGGTGATACCATGGAAAATGACACTTTTAATCAAAACATATCTGAGGCGAAGGAAAATCTTGAAGATCTCAAAACCACTTCTATTACAATTGAAACACTTATTGGCTCTTTAATTATTGCTGGGATTGTTTGGGTTAAATGGTTATTGGTTTTTTATCTGTTTTTGTCAAGGTAATGAAGTGTTTACGCATAAACACTCGACTTTTTGGTTTTTTCAATAGGAGAAATGGACAAAATTTGATCCTTAATAAAGATTCTTTTTTCTTTTCTTAAAAAGCAATAGGCTAACATCCACTTTTCCGTCTCTCCAAGGTATTTTACTTTTCTCTTACTGATCTGCCCATTCTTATCCATATAAATAATCCAACAGTAGGTCGAACGTTTTATAAAAGAAAAATTATTCATCCCATTCACCTCCTTATCTCTATTATATACGAACGTTTGTTTTATTGCCATTGATTTTAGAACAAATGTTCGTTATACTAATATTCTTAGGAGTTGATAAACATGTTACGAGATAGAGGTACAATTAAATGGACAGCAATGATGCTTCCTGAACATGTGGAATTGTTAAAAGAAATCTGGAATGAAGATGATAAACCATTACGAAAAACGCTAGATGAACAAACTCAGTCTGAATGGGATAGATTGCTTCAACAGGCTGTTAAACTTAAGTTTCCTTTAGAGATAGAATATATAGCTAATCAAAATATATATAAGGAAATAGGGATCCCTACACATCTTGATCCTTTAAATGGAACCGTCCGTATAAAAAATTTACATCAAGAGGAAACAACGATCTCTGTTTCATCCATTCAAAACCTCGTTTTAGCAAGAAATCCTTAGTATGAAAAGCGCAAGGACCCTTCGAAACAAGAAAAGCACTTGTTTCTGTGAATAAGCTCTAAGTAGCTTTCCTTACTACGGTCTCGGGGCAACAACGCAGATGATGACTGGATGAAGCTTTTTCGCTGGAGCTAGACAAATTTTATACTTTATCTTGTAAAAAAAGAACAACCATTAGCTGTTCTTTTTTTATATCATTTCATTTTCTTCATATTTTTTCCATAATTGATCAAACGTTTGAACCCCATCAGGGGAAGGGCTATACACTTCAATATAAGAACTAATTTCATGATAATCAGTAGATTGCCTTGGAAAAGAATGATCCTTAAAAACCCAGTCCGCAAACCTACTTTCTGAATCGGACTTAACTTTCGCTCTAAATGTTATGACAAAATGGTAAAAAGATCGCATCCCTAAACTCCTTAAAACTTTTTCATCTATCATATCAGAAAACTGGCAAAATGTGATATATTTCATAGAATTTTTTGGAATGTCCTGCTAAAGTAAGAATAAGCAAAGTGAACCCACCTTTTACACCTTTATCAGTAACCTGTCTCCCCAGTGTGCTGTGATAAAGGTGTAATTTTTTTATTTATTTCACGCTCCACCAACAAAAGTCAATAGAGCGTGAACATTTTTTTAACAAATTCTTGGAAGTTGAAGGTTTGATAAGCGATGAAGCCTTCTTAGGGTTCCTAATGGAGTTGTCACATAAAGCTTACCAATTTCCTCTTCTATTTGTGTAATTTCCCCAATAATAGCTGCATCTTTTCCTTCTTCAAATTGGTGTAGAAAATCAACAACTTTTTCCTTAATCTCACTAGGAACTATAAATAACACTTTTCCTTCATTTGCAATATAAAGAGGATCAAACCCTAGGATGTCACAAGCGCCATCAACTTCATCCTTAATAGGTAAATGTTCTTCGAAAATAGTGGCATGAACATGAAAATCTTCACATATTTCAACGAGAGTTGTTGCCACACCACCTCTAGTAGGATCCCTCATAATTCGTACACTAGCAAATTCTTTCACAATAGCTTGAATGAGATGATTCAAACTAGCACAATCACTATCAACCGAATGATGAATTCCTAAATGGTCACGAGCCGACATCACAGCTAGACCATGATCCCCAATAGTTCCATTAACAATGATTGAATCGCCTTTCTCTATCCTACTTGGTTCAGGTTCATAAGAATTATAATAACCTATACCAGCAGTGTTAATAAATAACCCATCCACACTTCCTCGCTCTACAACCTTTGTGTCGCCTGTCACAATATGGACACCAGCTTTTTTTGCTTCTATTGCCATCGATTGAACAATTTCTTTGAGATCCTCTAGTAAGAAGCCTTCTTCTATAATAAATCCAACACTTAAATAAAGTGGGACTGCCCCTGACACACTTAAATCATTGACTGTACCTGCAACTGCCAATTTCCCAATGTTTCCACCTGGAAAAAAGATTGGCTGGATAACAAAACTATCAGTTGAAAAGGCGAGTTTTTCGGATGGAACTTTAATCGCAGCTGCATCAAAGCGTGCTTCATCTGAATGATCGAATGCCTCTACAAAGACCTCTTGAATTAATTTATGAGCCAGTTCCCCACCATCACCATGGGCTAAACTTATATATGGTTTCATGGTTCTCAATCCTCCCTTAAATACTGGAATGCGGCAGCACAACTTCCTTCACTTGAGACCATACATGGGCCAATAGGATTCGTAGGTACACACGCTTTTCCAAATAGTGCGCACTGTTGGGGAGAGATTAAACCACGAATAACTTCCCCGCAGCGACATTTTGTTTTTCTAGGTGAAGGGATGCTAACCATAAATTGTTTCTTGGCATTATATTTATCAAATTCAGTTTTGAGATCCATGCCACTTTGAGGGATAACACCCATGCCACGCCATGCTTCATCGCACTTCTCTAAATAATGATTCATAATGGACCGAGTTACTGTATTCCCTTCTTTACGAACTACTTTTGGATGATCATTTATGATCTCATAACGTTCCTCTAATAATGAATCTAATAATTTAATCAGACCACCGAGGATCTCCAAAGGTTCAAATCCAGAAATAACTCCTGACATGTTGTATTCATTAACTAAATAATTATAATCATCTACACCAGTAACAATAGACACATGTCCTGGTAATAGAAATCCATCAAGATGAACATCTTGGTCATCTAATAGTTTTCGTAAGATCGGCTCAACCATCTTCGTGGAAAGCCAGAGAAAGAAATTATCTACACCTTTCTCTTCAGCTATTTTAACAATTAAAGCTAAGATAGGAATAGTCGTTTCAAAGCCAATTCCTAAAAAAATGACCTTTTTATCAGGGTTATCTATAGCGATTTGAATGGCGTCTACTGGTGAATAAAGGACTCTCACATCGCTACCAAACGTTTTTGCTTCCATTAATGTACGCTTTGAACCTGGTACCCTCATCATATCTCCAAAAGTACAAATGATTACATCCTTCATTTCTGACAAAGTAATCATGGCTTCAATGGAAGACTGGTCTGTCACGCAGACAGGACAACCTGGTCCAGAAATCAGATCAACATCATTCACCAAAGCTTGTTTAATCCCTGTTTTTGCCAAAGCCATTGTGTGAGAACCACACACCTCCATAAAGGCTGGCTTATGCTGATATTTCTGTTCAAATAGGGAAGCCTTGTGTTTTACTTCCTGTAATAACACTTTGCTTAGAGCAATTTCAGAGTATGTCTTCTGTGTTTCTTGCATCATAGTACTTCCCCCATTCCTCCATGCTCAGCTTGGCGTGTTCTTCATCTACGATTGACATTGCTTGCCCTGCATGCACTATGACGAATTCTCCCAATTGAACTTCAGGAACAAAAATGATGCCCACCTTCATGGTTGAACCCATAACATCAACCTTAGCCTCATATCCATTTATCTCAATAACCTTTGCCGGAACACCTACACACATTTTTTACACTCTCCCTTCTATCAATTGGTAGCTAGCCACCACCATTTGGCCATATGACAATCCCCCATCATTTGGAGGTAGTTGTTTATGCTCATAAACTTCAAAACCTTTTTCCTTTAACTCTTCTCGGACTCTTGTTCTCAAATATTCATTATGAAAAGAACCGCCCGATAATACGATATCCTTACAGGTTGGATCTTGTTTCGAAGCATGCATAATCATTTGAACACACTGTGAAATAATCGTTTCATGAAACCTTAACGCAATATCAAGAATTGATTTTCCTTTATTTCTATCGTCCATCATTTCAGAAAGCATTTTTCTAACCTGAATTTTTAGTAATCCATTTACATTTTTATAATCAACAGAATAAGGTTCTTGTAATTTTCCTTTCTGACTAAATGGTCGAACGACCTCCGATAGTTTAATAGCTGCTTCCCCATCATAGGTCGAAACTTCCCCTATCCCTAGCCACGCACTGATCGCGTCAAATAATCGACCACAGGTACCCGCTAGCGGGGAATGAATGGAGGATTGTATCATCTTATTAATCAACGGAAAAGAGCTAACTCTTGTAGGGAACGTTTTATTGAGCTCTTCCATCGACTCCGCCCCTAAATAATGAAGGAATAGACCGGCTGTTGTTCTCCACGGTTCCTTTACACTCTTTTCACCACCTGGAAGAGGGAAATAATCTAAATGACCCATTCTTCTGACTTCAGTTTGAGTTCCGTAAAAGCATTCGAAACCCCAAATTTGACCATCTTCCCCATATCCAGTTCCGTCTAAAATGAGGCCGAAAGCTGGTTTTTCTAAATGATTTTCCTCCATACATGCTGCAAAATGAGCATGATGGTGCTGAACCTCAATAACTGGGGCCTCCCATAGTTTCGTCATGCCCCTTGTAGAAAAGGATGGATGTTTATCTATAACTATATGTGAAGGATGGATGTCCATCCATTTCATTAAATGATCTAATTCTTTATGAAAATGACTCTCTACTCTCTCATCTCCTAAGTCGCCAATGTGGGGGCCAACAAAGATTTGATCTTGTCGACCTAAGGCAAAGGTATTTTTTTGCTGTGACCCCAAGGCAATAATTCCATTGACTGGAATTCGTGAAGAAATTGGATCTGGAACAAATCCCCTAGCTCGTCGAATGAGTAATGGATTTTCCCCATTCATCTCCATAACGGAATCGTCTACAGGGTGGAGAATGGGGCGATTATGACCACAAATAGTATCAGCAATTTCTTTTACATATTGAAGCGCCTCATCATCTTGATAAAGTAATGGCAGTCCCGAAGGATTGGCGCTGGTCATAACGATGTAATCCATTGGAAGATGATCAAATAACAAATAATGTAGCGGAGCGTATGGAAGCATCACTCCAACGGTTTGTAAATTTGGTGCAAGATTTTCTGGGAAAATCGATTGTTCCTTCTTTTTCAATAGTAAAATAGGAGCCTCCGGACTTTTCATCCACTTCATAGCTTCGGAAGATAATTCAAAATCTCGTAGAACCACCTCTAAAGAACGAGCCATAATCGCAAAAGGTTTCGCAGGTCGATGTTTTCTTTTCCTTAAATGATCAATCGTCTTTTCATTTGTTGCATCACATGCAAAGTGATAGCCACCAATCCCCTTAATTGCTACAATCTTCCCTTGTACTATATCATCAGTAACCTTTAAAATTACTTTATCGCCTTCCATCATATAATCTTGTTGAATATCGATATAATTTAAGTGAGGACCACACGTTGGACAGGCAATGGGTTGAGCATGGTGTCTTCGATTTTCAGCATTTTCGTACTCGCCATAACAAGTTTCACACATTTCAAAGTTTTCCATAGAAGTATATGGACGATCGTATGGAAGTTCCCTAATGATCGTGTATCTTGGTCCACATTGTGTACAATTAATAAAGGGATACTGGTAGCGAAAATCACTCTTATTTCTCATTTCCTCTAAACAATCATCACAGATGGCTGCGTCAACCGGAATGACAAGTTGCGATTTCCCACTTCGCTCACTTGGAATAATAGTAAAATCATCAGCTATAAAACTCGTAATTTCCTTCCATTCACAGAAATCTACTCTTGACAAACGCGGAGCTTCCTTTTGAACTTTATCTATAAAACGAGATAATATCTCAGAGGTAGAATTCATTCGAACATGAACTCCATCCATATTGTTTTGTACAGTCCCTTTTAAATCTAAACTTTTTCCTAATTGATAGATGAATGGACGGAATCCTACTCCTTGTACGCGCCCTCTAATTGTTATTTCATAGCTTCTTTCCACTGATTGTAAGATTTGTTTATCCATGAGATCCACTCATCCATTCCTTCATTTGTCTTTGCAGAAAGCTGAATCATGCTAGATTCTGGATTTATTCCCATTAAATCTTCTAACGCTACCCCTACATCAAAATTTAGATATGGAAGTAAGTCGATTTTATTTAATAGGACAAGCTCTGTTCTTCTAAACATAACTGGATATTTAGGGATTTTATCATTCCCCTCTGGTACACTTAGAATCGCAATTTTATGCTGTTGTCCCAGGTCATAACCAGATGGACATACAAGATTACCTACATTCTCAATAAATAGAATATCAATGTCTTCCAATGGTAGCTCATGTAAAATTTTCGCTATCATTCTAGCATCGAGATGACATCCACCATTCGTATTAATTTGAACGGCATATGCGCCGGAAGTTCGTATGCGCTCAGCGTCCATTTCAGTTGCTAAATCCCCTTCGATTACACCAACCCTATAGATTGAAGGCAATTCTTTTATGGTTTGTTCTAGTATGGTGGTCTTTCCTGCTCCAGGAGAACTCATCAAATTTAAGCAAAAAATATGCTTATCTTTAAGAACACCCCGTACATATTCTGCGGCTTGATTATTATCCGCTAACACATCTTCATTTAATTGAATAGTTTTTGAAGTTGTCACTCTTGATCCCTACTTTCATATGATTGAATTTTAAAAGTCTCGCCCTGAATAATCTTTCCACTTGGCAGTTTGCAATTAGGACAATTTGAAATCCGTTGATCTGGTTCGTATGATTCTCCACAGATCGTACATTTAGCTAATGCTTTTTCAATGTGAATCACCAATTGAGCTTCATTTGCTAAAAAAGGATAATTATAAGTTTTATGAATATCAAACGCCATACTTAGGGCATCTGGCATGGCATTACTAAGCTCGCCGACTATTAAACTAACTTTGTTAACAGGTTCTAAGTTTCGTTTGTTCCAATCCTTTTCAATGATTGTAAAGATATCACTCATTAATGCTATTTCATGCATAATTACCATCCTTATGTGATTAACGGTGTAAGAATAAAGCCTGGTTAAATAAACCAAGCTTTCCTATTTTTATGGTCACTTACATACCAAACACCATCCACTTTTTTAGTTGGAAGCCTCATGGATTGCAATTGCTCCTTGTTATCAAATTCAAACTTGGAATCACATGAAAAACACTTCCATACATTTTCAAAAGAAATCCAATTTAAAATAGTTCCACATTTTGAACAAGTAGGATTAATAGCCCACAAGGTTTGATCCTTATAAAAAACAATAAACGTATGACCATTCTTATAAATTTCCCATCTTTTGTTTGGAATAGAAGAATCATAGTTTCCAAGCTCTATCCATTCTACTCCAGTAGCATGTTCGATAACCCCTTCGATCCGGTCTACCTCATCTACGATAGTTGGGTATGTCATTTCCTTCACCGTATCCATTACTCCCTTTTTTATTTCCCGAAAAAAATGCAGACGATTCATCTATTACCACCACTTTTCCACTTGTTCAGAAACGACATGAACCAACTGTGGCATTTTCTTTTTGATAGTATCAGATACATCAACTCCCAATTCCAAAGAAGCGGGTTGAATTCCTATCATGACCATGTTTTGTGGTAATCTTTCTCTTATTTTTGCGACTGATAGAACCTCTTGGAATCCAATCTGATGAATGGACATTTTCACTCCAATATACTTTGGAATTTCATCTCCTTCCATAAAATATATCGTTCCAGGTTTCTTTCCGCCATTTATTGCATCAAGAATGATTAAATAGTCTGTTGATTCAATGTCTTCTAGAAGTCTCAGTGAGTCGGTATCTCCGTAAACAAAATGAATTCGTTCACTAGAGTTTAGTTCTTTTTCTAGTAATGGTAAAAGGTGAACGCCAACACCCTCATCTGAATAGAGGGTGTTGCCGATTCCTAGGATAGTGATTGGTTTTACTTTTTCTAAAACATTCATTATTGTTCATCCTCATCATGATGCTTTTTTTCAATCTTATATCCTGTGAAAATGGAAGACATTGTACCATTTTTAGCCAACCAATCCTCACGGAATCCCATATAGACATGGAGGATCGTAAAGACCACGAATCCCCACGCTACTATATGATGCAAAGAACGAACAGTGAAGCTGTCTCCTCCAAAAATAAATGGTACCCAGGAAAATAAATTTCCTAAAATGGATTCTGGTTGTGGCTCAATGTACATGTAAAAACCTGTGAAAATAATAATAATTGATCCAAGACCTATGAAAATCCAGTAACTTAATTCTGCAAGTGGATTATGACCAACATAATGTTTTTTCTTATTTTTCATAAACAAGTAATATTTTAGAGTCTCATACGTCCCCATCCAAAACTCTTTCTTATATGCCTTTGACTTTGCAAATCGATTTCCTTTTAAGACCCAATATAAACGAATTACTAGATTTAAGGTAAATACAAAAGCTGTAAAGAAGTGAACGTATCGCATCCACCACATTAAGGAAGAATAGTATGCTTCTTCTGGAATACCTGCGCTAAATCCTGGTCGCCCAATATAAAATCCAGTGACCAACAACAGGAGTATGGCTGCTGCGTTAATCCAATGGAAAACGCGGACTGGAAGTTCCCAAACATACACCTTTTCCACCTTTTCATTGACTTCAAGTTTTAAGACCGGCTTCCTTGGTTTTTTAATTTTCTTCTGTTTGACAGTTGGGGTAGGAGTGATACTAGGTGCCGGTTTGGTCTCTAGTGACATTTAAACCCCCCCTAACCTAATTTAATTTCTGTAGTTTTATCATTTTCCAAATCTGTCAAATGAACAGCACAAGCTAAGCAAGGGTCAAAGGAATGAATAATCCTCAAGATTTCTAATGGCTGTTCTGGGTCTGCTACAGGAGTCCCCTTTAATGCCATCTCATAAGCACCCTGTTGCCCTTTGTGGTCCTTAGGAGAAGCATTCCACGTCGTTGGAACGACCGCCTGATAATTAGCTGTTTTTCCATCTTCTATTTGAATCCAATGCCCGAGCGCTCCCCTTGGAGCCTCCATCCAGCCTACACCTTGTGCTGACTTAGGCCATGACTCTGGATCCCATTTTGAGCGATCAAATGTTGTGGAATCACCATTTTTAATGTTGGAAAGAAGTTGGTCCATATCATTTCGCAACCACTGTACGATTAGCTTAGTTTCAAGTCCTCTAGCAACCGTGCGTCCTAAAGCCGATTGTAAAGCTTCTAATGGAATACCAAGAGTCTTTAGAGTATCGTCTACAATTTTCACGATTTCTTTTTGGCCTTTGGCATATCCAACAAGAATACGTGCCAATGGACCTGTTTCCATTGGAGCTTCCTTCCATCTTGGAGATTTTAACCAAGAGTACTTTTCGTCAACATCTAATTGCTTATATGGGGCTTTTGGACCTGTATATTCTAGATTGGTTTGCCCATTCCACGGATGCTTACCACCTGTACCTTGACCATCATACATATACCAGGAATGATCAATAAATTCTTTCACTTGTTCTGGATCTTTCAGATCGACATCATAAACCTTCGTCAAATCCCCATTTAGGATGACTCCTCTTGGCATACGATAGGATGAGACATCATAAAGATCCCCGTTAGAGGAGAAATCTCCAAAACAAAGGTAATTATTTAACCCTCCGCCATAGGTCCAATCTTTATAATAAGATCCAATAGCTAGTAGGTCTGGAATATATACTTTATTTACAAATTCCATTGCTTCATCAATTAATTGAGATACATGCATAAGTCTTTCAGCATGAATGCCATTGTCACTATTAATGTCAATTGGAGTTGCCATTCCACCAACTACATAATGTGGATGAGGATTCTTTCCACCCAAAATAGTATGGATTTTCACTATGTTTCTCTGCCAATCTAGCGCTTCCAGATAATGAGCTACAGCTAACAAGTTCACTTCCGGTGGAAGCTTATAAGCTTCATGTCCCCAATATCCTTGAGCAAAGATACCTAATTGTCCGCTTTCCACCAATGTTTTTACTTTATTTTGAACCTCTTTAAAGTATCCAGGAGAAGATTTCGGCCAATCTGAGATAGATTGAGCAATTTTACTAGTTTCTGCTGGATCTGCATCAAGTGCATTTACTACGTCTACCCAGTCAAGGGCGTGCAAATGATAAAAATGAACAACATGGTCATGAACATACAGAGCTTCATTCATAATCTCACGAATGAGATGACCATTTTTAGGAATTTTAATATCCAATGCATCTTCTACTGATCTAACAGATGCTAAAGCATGGACCGTTGTACATACTCCACAAATTCTTTGAACATAGGCCCAAACATCTCTTGGATCACGGCCCTCTACAATTTTCTCAATTCCCCGAATCGCTGTTCCGGAGCTAAATGCATCCTTGATAACATTATTTTGAATATCTGCTTCAATACGCAGATGACCTTCAATCCTAGTAACTGGATCTACGACAATACGCTCTGCCATTACTTTTCACCCCGTCCTTCATTTGGCACATCTTTGTCTTTTTTTACTGCAGTGATTGCTGCATGTGCTCCTATGCCCACTACTGTTGCCCCAGCCGCATATAATCCAATTTGGTCAGGGTTAATGGTCGTCTGTGTTCCAGGAATTTTAGATACTCTAGTATAGAAAGGGCCATTATCCCAAAAATCTTTTTCAGTACATCCAATACATGGATTTCCTGATTGGATTGGATAACTTGTTCCTTCATTCCATCTCATTTCTGCACATGAACTATAGGTGGTAGGTCCCTTACATCCCACTTTATATAAACAATATCCTTGTTTGGCACCCTCATCATCAAAGTTCTCTACAAATAGTCCTGCATCAAAATAGGCGCGACGATTACATTTGTCATGAATTCTGTGTCTGAAAAAGGCTTTTGGTCTACCAAGGGAATCTAATTCAGGAACAGTGCCAAAGGTTAAGATATGAGCAATAACTCCTGTCATTACCTCCGCAATTGGAGGACAACCTGGAACTCGAATGACTGGAGTCCCTTTCGTATCTAAGGATGTCACTGGTTTTGCATTTGTTGGATTTGGCTTAGCAGCTGCAATTCCTCCCCATGAGGAACAACTTCCATACGCAATAATAGCAAAAGCGTTTTCTGCAGCTTTCTCAAATTCTTTTATGACACCTTGACCGGCGACACTTAAATACTCAGGGTTTGCAACGCTTCCTTCAACTGCTAAAACATATTTACCCTTATACTTCTCATAGACACTTTCTTTTGCTTTTTCCGCTTGATGGCCAGCTGCAGCAGATAAAACTTCACTATACTCTAATGAAATCATATCCAACAAAACACTTTCTGTTTTTGGGTGTGAGGATCGTATAAAAGACTCAGAACACCCCGTACAATCTTGGAACTGTAACCAAATTACCGGCACACGTTCTTTTGTTTCCATTGCAGCTTGAACCTTGTTACTCTGTGTAAAGTCTAGGCCGATGGTTGCAGCAATAACCGTACACATTTTCATGAAGTCCCTTCTTGAAACCCCTCTGTCTAGCGCTGTTTGCCATACAGTCTCATTTTTCTTCATGAACACCCCTTCTTCCATAGAAAATCAAACCAAAACAGATAACTTCACCATCATTATAGAGAACATAATCACCCGATTAATGTGACATTAATCACATTTTTCAACATGTCAAAATTTGGTCACTAAATAGTCAAGATTATGGACTTCTTTTATTAACAAGGTTTGTACAGTACTTTCTATAGAAAAAACAAAAAAACTGTTCCCTATAAGGAACAGTTTAGCTAGGTTTATTCATTTCTTCTTCCCACTCTTTTTCTTTCGCTTTCTTTCGTTTATATACCCTACTGGAAAGCAGAATACTCACTTCATAAAGAATAAACAAAGGTATAGCTATTACGATTTGAAGAAAAAAATCCGGAGGTGATATCATAGCACCAACAATTACTAATATCAGATAAGCATACTTACGAAACTTTCTTAGTTTAAATGGATCTACTATGCCTAGGCTTGTCAAAAACATCATAACAATTGGTATTTCGAAAAGAATTGCTATAGGTAAAGTTACTCCTAGTAAAAAGCGAAAGTATTTTTCTGCAGTAAACATGGTTTGAAACATTTCATCACCTAAGGACATTAGGAAATTTAGAATTAAATCATGAACTACAAAAAATCCGAAGGATAGCCCACCTAAAAACAGGAGAAAAACAGCAGGAATATAATTTAATGTAGCTTTACGTTCCTTCTTTGTTAATGCAGGCCGGACATACAGCCAAACTTGTAGGAGTAAAAATGGCAAGGTTCCTGCAAGAGCAACGACACTAGCGAGCATGAAATAGGTCCATATAATCTCTCCAGGTCCAATAACGGTTAATTGAAATTCTAAATTTCGTATAAAAAAATTATAAATATCGGTAACGAAAACAAATCCAAGTACTAAAAAAATCAGGAAGACAACCGCTGTCCATATCAAACGATTTCGTAATTCGTCCAAATGGTCTAATAAATTCATTTCTTTATCTTGATATGTACTATCCTGCTCCTTAGACAACGTACTTCCCTCCAATGATAGAACATGTGACATAAATTTATTATTAGAAAAACTTGGTCTATCGTCAAGTACTAATGGCGAAATACTTAGTTTTACTTATACAATCGACCGACTAAAGTTATAAAGTGAAACTTCAATCAGTGGCCGTTCCTCATTGATTGTTAGCAAACAAGGGTATGACCTAAAGGCCCTTGAACCAATCAGACATTTACGGGTAGCCAACCATGTAGTAAGCTTCACCAACAAGGATGAAAAATTTAATGTTTTATTTTCATGGGAACTTATCCCCCATCTACTCTTTTCGTTTCACTTAAGACTTGTGGTGGGGGTATTACTGCCCCTTCATGCGGGATACATTCTGATATTGCAAGTAAAGAAGATGTAAGGACGATTTCCTTACATCTTCCTCATTTTTCACTTTTAAACTTTTTGAGGATTTTGAGTATCCTCTTCCGTTACTTTCTTTTGATCTTTTTCAAAATCCTCAGCTACGATTCCTGTGGTTGCTCTCTTAAATTCTCTCAGTGAGCTCCCAACAGCTTTCCCAACCTCTGGAAGTCTCGAAGGACCAAAAACTATTAAAGCAACAACAAAGATTAAAATCATGCCAGGTGCACCAATATTTGACAACATGATTCATCACCCCATTAACCGTCGATATGATTAGCTTTTCGGCTGATCACTATTAACTATTTCTTTAACATCTTTCACTTCATCAGTAACATCACTAGTTAGTTCTCTAGCAGAATTTTTAAATTCTTTTAAAGTTTGACCAGTTGCTCTACCTATTTCAGGAAGCTTCTTTGGACCAAAGACTATTAAAGCAATTACCAAAATTAAGATTAACCCAGGAATTCCAATGTTAGATAACATTTTTATTCACCACCTTTAAATCTTTCTAGCTTAACTCCTATTATAACTGTTTTAAAATCTTTTTGGAGCTTTTACGAAAATCTACATATATTCGTCATAATTTAGAAAAACAAAGTAAAAACTTCCCCACTGATGGTTAGCTCCCAAGGGTATGATCTATTGGCCCTTGAACCAATCGGACATTTATTGGCAGTTTATCCCACACCTACTCTTCTCTTTTCACTTAAAATTTGAGGTTGGGTATCACTGCCCGTTCATGTGGATAAATAAAACGGTTCCTCTAAGCTTAACCGGTATCCCCCAAGTTCATCCAACTGCTTTTTAAATTGAGGAGACCTTATGGCTGATAATAGCATTTTTCCTCTTTCTGAATCAAATATAGATTTCGTCATTATAATATCATAATTTTCTTCTGCAACGGGAAGAAATTCTATGTCCATAATTTTGCTGGCTGAATAAACTCCCAAACCAACTGTATTTGCACTCTCCTTAACTTCTGCTGCAACACTTAAATGGGAGAACATTTCTCTATCATAGCCATTTATAGAATCAGGACTTACATTTTGGTCCTTTAAAAGGGAATCAAAAAGCAATCGAGTACCTGCTCCTTTTTGACGATTAATAAAAGCAAACCTACCATCTAAAAGATCCTCTAGCCCTCGAAATTCTTCTTTCCTTTCCTTTGTCACATACCACCCTTGCATACGACGTAAAAAAGGAATATAGACTAATTCTTGACCCTTTAAAAACCTTTCAATAAAAGGAATATTATAAGCACCTGTTTTTTCATCTAATAAATGAGCAGTGACGACTTCTGCTTCCCCTTTTTTTAACGCGATAATTCCTGCCATGCTTCCAACATGTGAGGACTGAAGTTGATAAGGAGGTGATTCCATTTTTAATACTGCTGATAGTAAGTCTAAAGATGGGTCATGACTTCCTATAATAGAAATAGAAGAGTTAATCTTTTCAATGGATTGAAGAAGTTCAATTTCAACTTCTTCTCCCTGCTCTATTCCTAAACTTGTGGAAGGTACAACAAGAAGCCCGTCCGCTTGCACTAATGACATCGTTACACCTGCTGCTCTAGTTAAAGGATTTGCTATATACTCACCATTTACCAGGGAAATAGAAACCCTTACAAAGTCTTCTGCACCCATAGTGGATACAATTCTTCTTCCCATTTTCACTTTTAAGGTATCTCTCTTAGGGAGTGGTAAATGAAAGTAATCATAAAGCAAAGGTTTTACAAACCATTCCATAGCCAGATAAGCACTAATAGGATACCCAGGCAACCCAATGACAAACGTCTCATTGATTTTCCCCAAAATTACCGGTTTACCTGGCCGAGTAGCTACACCATGGGTATAGACTACTCCTAATTCTGCTATGACATGAACAGTGTAGTCCTTAGATCCAGCTGATGACCCTGCGTTTATAATAACAATATCAGAATGCATCGTTGCTTCTAATAAGGCTTTTTTAATGGATTCAGGATCATCTTTGGTTATCGGACTATTTTTAGGGATTCCTCCCCACTCCTTCACATACCCAGCAAAAACCTTACTATTAAATTCAGTAATTTTTCCTGGTTGCAAGGATGGATTTCGTTCCACCAATTCACTTCCTGTAGGAATAATGCTCACTATTGGTATTTTCAAAACCTCTATTTCTTCCTTACCAGCTGCATACAAGGCTCCAATATCCACAGGACGTATTTGGTGATGCATGGGAAGAATAACTGAGCCACTCATGATGTCTTCCCCAATTGGTCGAATATGCTGCCAAGGGGTAGCTGGCTCAATAATTTCTAGCACTCCTTCATTAACTTCGTTGACATGTTCAATCATAATAACTGAATCAAAAGGAGAAGGAATTTTGTGACCTGTATCTACATAAACAAAATCTTTACCTTCAGTTAATTGAATTGGATTTTTTTCATGAGCTTCATAAGTTGTCTCCGCAATAACCGCAATCCCATCCATTGCCGATGCATGATAATGAGGAACAGACTGGGATGCGAATATCGGCTTTGCAGTTACTCTGTGCAATGCTTGTTCAACAGGGATAAACTCGGTTCTCTCCAACATATGATTATGTTCCATCCATTCAGACAGAGCCTGGTTTCTTGGCTTGTCTTCCAAATAAATGGTACGTTTGAAGTTTTTCTCTCCCACCCATTTCACCTCTTTTTAAAATAAATAGACAGGAACAAGATTTCCTTTTTCATATCCTTCTCTTTCGCTGGAAATCTCTAATATTCCATTACTTTCTAATAGAGTAGAAATCAACCCGGATTTGCCTAAGATCGGTTCCGCATAAAGTTGCTGATTTTTTTCAAATAATTTTACTCGAATATAATCAGTTCGACCAGGGGTTGAAGAAAGGTTTTTAGTAAGAATGGCATTTGATTTTTTGGCATAGACCACTTCTTCTCCTCTTAATCGATAGATGACTTCTTTTCCAAATAAAAAGAAAATGATAAAAGCAGAAGCTGGATGTCCTGGAAGTCCCAAGATCGGTTTTTCCTGTGCCAAAGAAAATATGGTTGGTTTTCCAGGCTTAATGGAAATTCCATGAAACTGAAGGCCCGGCTCTCCTAACGATTCCATTACTTCTACAGTGTAGTCCTTCGTTCCAACGGAGCTTCCACCAGATAATAATAAGAAATCAACCTCTTGTAACATCTCTTTTGCTTTATTTTGCAACTCTTCAAATGAGTCAGAAATTATTCCGCCATAAACAAATTCTGCATTCCATTTTTTTACCCATTGACCCACTATAAGAGCATTCATATCACGAACTTTTCCTAATGGAAGTTCTTTCGTAGTATAAGGAACAATTTCATTTCCTGTTGAAAAATAACCAATTTTGACAGGTTGATAGACACTAATTTCATAGATTCCTAATCCACCAAGAGCCGCTAAATGTTGAGGACCTAACTCTGTTCCTTTGGACAACACAAGTTGATTTTGATCAATATCTTCGCCAGCAAAAATTACATTTTCCCTTGGTGCAACCTGACGATAAATATTTAAAAGATCGTCTATTTCCTCACAATGCTCGATCATTACCATACTGTCGCTTCCCTCGGGAAGCATTCCACCAGTAGGAACATACATAGCTTCTCCAAATTGGATTGGTTTGCTTGCTTCCACGCCCATTTCGACTTTTCCCACATTTGTTAAAAAAGCTGGCATCGATTCTGACGCGCCAAACGTATCCTTCGCTTTTACAGCATAACCATCAACTGATGACCTTTTAAAAGCAGGAACTTGTTCATGAGAGAATATGTCTTCAGCTAAAATCTTGCCTACCGCTTCCTCAATGGGGATAGTTTCAACTTTATTTAGAGTTGGAACCTTTTCCTTAATTAATTGTTTAGCTTCCTCAACAGATACTACATTAAAAAATTTCATCCTATCACCTAATTTTTTGTAATCATTCTTTTTGCATTCTCATATTCTTCAGGATGGTTCATATTAAAGAAATGTTTTTGAACCACGGAATCTTCCACTTGAAAACTAGTTTTATATTTCACACTGATTTTTTGAAGCAAAGATTCCATTCGAAGTTCGTTGTTTTTGATACATTCTTTAACAACAGAGAGCACCGATCGATGATAAACTCCCATCAAGGGATGCTTTCTTCCTTCCACCTTCGGGACCACCGCATCACACGAGACTGCTTCATCTATGAGTTCACCAATAATCTTACGGGAGATTAGAGGCATATCACATGCTATAATTACATACCATTCACTTTCAACATTCTCCATCACGCTTTCTAGTCCTGCCAAAGGACCTTTCCCTGGATGGATATCTTGATATACTGGAATTTGCAAAAAAGAGTAACTTTCTATTTCATTACTAATTATAACACTAGATTCAACAACTGTGGAAACTTCATCCAAAATGTGTCCAATGGCTTGCTTCCCATTTAAAGGTAAAAGAGCCTTGTTTGTTCCCATCCTCCTAGATTGTCCACCGGCTAGAATGACTCCACAAAATTTCATAATCTTCAATCCTTTAATTTTGTTTTTGAGTATCTTGTTTGATATCCCCATACCCTTTTTCTTGAGCAATATAATCAAGATGGATGGTTAGAATATCTAGTAAAGCGGGCTCTGGTTTTTGAATATAGGCACTGGTGTCTATCACTTTAATGTAACCATTGCACTCGTTACAAACTTGAATTTGAGCTTCCTTCTGTCTCTCGACTGATAAATATTTCAATTTTTGATGATCGTCATTCCCACAATGGGAGCAGGATAATTTTTTTTCCTGCCATTTTGCATAACATCTTGGACAAACTAAAAACTTTTTGCCTTTTTGCTCAAGTTGTGCAAGGCGTACTGGTTCTCCACAACATGGACAATGTTTTGCGGTTTTTGCTACATCCTTAATCTGGGCTTCATATAATTTGGCAAGAACCCTCATAAACGGTCTTAATGCTTGTTCTGCCATAAAATAAGGTAACCAGCTTTCAACCTTGTTTTCCTCAGCCCAAGATACGAAATAATATTCATTCATAGACAACGCTTCCTCTATCCATTGGTTAGCAAGATTGGCATCCATGATTTTTCCGAATATAGAAGCATCATTTTGCAAGGAAGGTTGACTTTTGACCATTACCCCTAATATTCCTTTAAATGCTTCTAGATATATATTCCGATCCACATTAAAGGCAACTTGAGTGTATAAAGGTAAATGTGGTATTTTAAATGGATCTTCTACAAGAACTGTTAAATGCTCCTGATCAATTTGTTCCTCAATTCTTTTTTGAACATCTAGCAACTTTTTCTGAAGCTCTATATATTCTTCACTTACTATTTCATTTTTCATAATTTTTCCCCCTAATTCCTTATAATTTTGAAACACAGATAAACAGTTGATAATGCTTATCTCTATTTCAAAAGTATTAAATATAACAATGGGTAAAAAGGAAGGGAAACTACCTACGGGTAGTCTCCCACACCTATTATTTAAGCACCTTTTTCGGATTGCTTTTTCTTTTTCTTTTCCTCTTCCATCAATTCATCGTACCAATTTTCATGGTGTTCCTTTGCATATTCAATCGGTACATCGCCTTTAGTCATTCCACGGATTGAAATTTTGGAATTCGGATGCCCAATACTCAAATACACATGGCCAACCACTACAGCGACGGCAAGAGCAGCACTGAAACTATGAATAGGATACATAGTTTGAATTAATCCCGAGCCGAAATATTGTGGGAACCAAATGACGATTCCTGATCCAATAAGCAAGATGGCACAAAGAATTTGAAGCAATGA
Source organism: Bacillaceae bacterium S4-13-56 (assembly GCA_040191315.1). Classification (NCBI taxonomy): domain Bacteria; kingdom Bacillati; phylum Bacillota; class Bacilli; order Caryophanales; family Bacillaceae; species Bacillaceae bacterium S4-13-56. The sequence goes on from JAWJLM010000008.1 coordinate 103,599, forward strand.
ATTGAATTTTTCTCCTCCATTGTAGAAATCTTGTTTTGGCATGTTTTTCACATTGCCAGTAAAGAATTCCTTAATAAAGCGAGTCATAAAACCAAAATCATTTTTACTCCAGGTAAAGCATTGCTTGATCCAATGGAAAAAGCTTTTTGGATCGGCTAACAAGATGAACACTGTTGGTAGGACAAAAAATACAGCCGCTACACGATGGACTAATCTTGCTCCTTCTGCTCCTCCAAAGATTAAGAACATCCAATCAAACCATTCAGTATACAATGGCAACGCTGAAAGATAGAGTACTATAAAGGCAGCTGCATTGAGCCAATGAGCAAAAATAACAGGTTTACTAAAACGTTTGACCGTTTTTCCACTATATTGCTTCTTACTCATTCCTCTCATCTCCTTCCACTTCTTCACCCTTATCTTTATTGAAGAAGGTGTTTCCAATGAATGCACCTACAACTGCCATTGTAGTAACACCAAATAATGCTTTTCCAGTTGGTTGTGCATAGTCCTTCCAAACCTTAGCAGAAAGTGGTACACGTGGATCTTCTGGCAAATCATACACAGATGGCTTATCAGCTAAAAGATACACAGTGTGAGTACCATTTACTCCTTGTGGGTTATAGATATTTGCGTTTGGATAACGGTCTTTGACCTTAGCAAGGCGCTGTTTAGCCATAGCAAGAATTTCTTCTTTACTACCATACTGAATAGCTCCTGTATGACATGCAGTTGCACATGCTGGCAGTAATCCATTATCTAAACGGTCTGTGCAAAGTGTACACTTTTGTGCGCGTCTTTGGGTTGTTCCATTTTCTTCCTTATATTCATTTAATTGAATAACGCCAAACGGGCAATTTTGTACGCAATATCCACAGCCAATACAAGCGTCATAGTCTACTACAACAGATCCATGGTCCGTATAAGAGATTGCATTTTCCGGGCAAACCTTTTCACACGCAGCATCTGTACAATGCATACAAGAGGAGTGCCTAAAAAGCCAATCTAAAGTGCCATTAGAATTTTCTTGTTCTTTAAAAGTAAGAACATTCCAAGTGTTCGCCGTTAAATGCTCGTGAGACTGGTAACTTCCTGAGAATTCTTCTCTTTCAGCAGGTAGGTCATTCCAGTTTTTACAAGCCACCATACAAGCACGGCATCCATCACACAGTGTCACATCAACAAATTTAATTGTATCAGCCATTAGTCAGCCCTCCTTACATCACAGAGGAATGCTTTGTATTCAGGAATCGTTGTGTTTGCATCCCCTATATGAGGAGTTAAACGATTGGCAGTACTACCTGTGACAATACCTTTATAACCAAAGTGCCAAGGCATACCAACTTGATGAACCTTTTGTCCCCTGATTGTATAAGGCTTAAATCGTTTCGTTACCATAGCATAGGCTTTGATGTCACCACGTGCTGAACTAACGATGATTTCGTCCTTATTGTTAATACCCTTTTCTTTTGCAAGCTCTTCACTCATCTCGATGAACATATGTGGAACAAGTTCAGATAACCATTCCTGATTTCTTGTCATTGCTCCAGATTGCCAATGTTCTGTCATGCGATAGGTTGTAGCGACAATAGGGTATTTATCTTTGTCTCCCTTTTTATTGTGTTTACCATCCCAAATAACAACTGCAGGGTTTAAATCAACACTGGAAAATGCATTTGGAATTGGACTTTCAAATGGCTCGTAATGTTCTGGAAATGGACCTTCGTTTACTGGTCCGAACATACTTCCAACTCCATCTTCTAACATGATGAATGGATCATGTCCTCCTGGATCTGATGGTGCTTTTGTTCCACCGAAGTCAGGAACATCATACCCTCCCCATTTAGAACCATCCCACTCAATAACAGCTTTATCACTTGCCCATGCTTTGCCATTAAGATCAGCGGAAGCACGGTTGTATAGAATCCGACGGTTAACTGGCCAAGAGAATGACCAATTCAAGAAATTCCCCATTCCAGTATCTTTGTTGTCACGTGCTTTAGAAAGGTTCTTTCCTTCTTCAGGGTAGAATCCACTATAAATCCAGTTACCACTACAAGTTGAACCATCATCAGCAAGAACAGTAAAATTCTTTAATAATTTTCCAGTATTGGTGTCATAACCGTTAATTTCTCGTTGGACTATATCAATATCAACGTGATCACCTTCACCATAATTCCAATAAAGAGCTTTAATTGGTTCATCTATCACATTAGAACTATTTTTATATAGTGCTTGAATGCGTCGAGCAAGCATATGAATAATCTCTAGATCACCTAATGCTTCACCTTTAGGCTCAATCGCCTTCCAACGATATTGCATCCATCGTCCGGAGTTAGTGATTGTTCCCTCTTTTTCATAGGAAGCAGCTGCTGGCAACAAAAATACTTCTGTATTAATATCTTTTGGATTTGATCCGGCATCCTTCTGCCAAAATGAAGCTGTCTCAGTTTCCCATAAATCAACTGCTACCATCCAATCAAGTTTTGCAAGAGCTTCTTTTTCTGTTCCAGCATTTGGTCCACCTACAACTGGATTTTGTCCAAACAAGAATAGACCTTTAATTTCATCTGCAAGCATTGACTCAAATAATGCAATATGAGATGAATTTTTGCTGTATTTCCCTAGATATTGGTATCCAAACTCGTTGTCCTTAGTAGCATTTGGGCCATAGAAAGCTTTGAGTAAGCTAACTAAGAATTTAGGTTTATTGGACCAGTAACCTTTAGCTGGTGTTTCTGCTTCTAGATATTTTTCTAAAGTGCTATGTTTGTCGGTAGCGGATGGTGCACCAATGTATCCAGGTAAAATGTGATACAACAATGCGAAGTCTGTTGAACCCTGAACATTTGACTCCCCACGTAGTGCATTAACTCCACCACCAGGACGACCAACGTTCCCTAACAGTAATTGAAGCATTGCATAACTACGTACGTTTTGAGTACCAACTGTATGTTGCGTAGTACCCATTGCATACATGATTGTTCCAGTTTTCTTTGGACTTCCCGTTGAACAGAACATTTTAGCAATCTCTTCATAATCACTAGCTGGAGTACCTGTAACCTGCGACACAGTTTCAACATCATATCTTGAATAGTGTTTTTTCATTAATTGGAATACACTTCTTGGATGTTCTAGTGAGTAGTCCTTAATAATCTCGCCATTTTCGTCCTTTTGGAATTTCCAAGTGGAACGGTCATATAAACGTAAAGACTCATCATAACCAGAAAACAGTCCATCTTCGAAATCAAATTCATCTACTACTAAGAAACTAGCATTTGTATAGTATGCTACGTATTCTTTATGGAATAGATCGTTTTGAATTGCATAATTTATTAATCCACCAATGAAAGCTATATCTGTTCCAGATCTCATTGGGGCATATTTATCTGCCATTTGAGAAGATCTAGTATAACGAGGATCAACAGAAATGACTTTTCCACCATTTTCCTTCGCTTTTAACAACCATCGTATGCTAATCGGATGATTTTCAGCTGGATTTGCTCCAATAATCATTGCACAATCCGTATGCTGAAGATCATTCCAGTGATTTGTCATAGCTCCACGACCAAATGAAGGTGCCAGACCGGCAACCGTAGAACTGTGTCATATACGTGCTTGGTGTTCAATAAACGTTAAACCAAGACCTCTCATAAGTTTAACTAATAAATAAGTTTCTTCATTATCTAGAGCAGCTCCTCCGAGACACGCAAGGCCATGAGCACGGTTAACGGTTATTCCATTTTCCTCTCTAATAAAGGTTTGTTCTCTCGTTTCTTTAACTTTATCTGCTATACGAGATAACATCCATTCCCAATCTTTTTCTTCCCATTTGTCACTACCTGGCGCACGATATAATGGTTTCTGAACGCGCTTTTCTGATGTGTAGAGTTGTCGAATCGTAGTGCCTTTACTACAAAGCTTTCCTTCGTTAATTGGATGATCGGCATCCCCTTCTGTATATACCACATCATTATCTTTGGTATAAACTAAGATACCACAGCCAACTGCACAATACGGACAAATAGTAGGTGTTACGGTTGTTTCTTCTGTTTTAAGTTTACTAGCTTCTGCTTTAACGTCCCTTTCATTAAAGCCAAGCTCTACTACAGCTAAAGTAACTGCTGTAGCTCCTGATAGCTTTAGAAAATTACGTCTAGTTAAATCAACCATCTTATTCCTCCCCTTCTACCAATACTCTTATCCTAAAAAGAACAGCGTGATGTTTGAATCTAGGCATCGCCTCCTTTAGGTAATATCACCTACAGCTTTTTTAGCTAAATCATCAATGATCCGCCCATTAGAATGATAGACTATCACCATTTTGCCTCTTATATAACCAACTACAGATAGATTAAGATATTTTGCTATCTGAACTGCTTGTTTAGTTGCTGCTGTCCGTGAACCAATAACAGCGAATCCAAACCTAGCACTCTTTGCCAGCATTTCATAAGAGATTCTACCAGTAGTTAATAAAATAGTTCCTTCGGGTTTGATTTTATTTCTAATAGCAAATCCAATAATTTTATCTACAGCATTATGTCTACCAATATCCTCGCGAACTACAATTTCACCATTTTCTAAGATGATACACGCACCATGCATACCCCCAGTTTCTAAGTACATTGGAGAATTAACAGAAAACTCATGACGTTTTTTTAACAAGTACGTGAGAGAGACTTTCATGTCGCTCACTATTCTTGGAAATTGCTTTACATCTGTTAAGGAAAAAAAAGTAGTTCCTCTGCCACAGCCAGCTGTAAATATTTTTTTCATTTCTTGAAAATCTTCAGAAGAAAACGGTTGTTGTCTTTGGACTAGTACTCGACCTTCTTCTTTATAAACCTTTAATTTAACTACGTCCTCTATTCGATCAATCATTCCTTCTGAAAACAAATAGCCAATTGCCCAATCTTCTAGGTCCTCTCTTGTCATTTGAAAGGTTCCTATTTCCTGATTATTTAAATAAAGTGTAATGGGATATTCTTCAGGACTTGCTTTAATAATCATCACATCCACCACCTTCAGTTCTATTGTAATCGGTTTCAACTAAAAACAGCATAGGGATAGTCAATTTGTCACAAACTGTTCCCAATTTCGTCGAAAATAATAAAATATGCCCCCATTTAAACTGTAATAGTAATTTTTGGATTCTGTATTATGCTCTAATTATTGTAGCAATAATAACACTTTGTTCATGTTGTAATCTGTGACATCAGTCACATTCTAATTTGCTGTTAAAAATTATTAAATAAAAAAAGTTTGCATAAAGTGTAACAATATCTTAACCCGTTTCTTTTTTTTGATTGTTATATTAATAAAACAATAAGTTCAGACTGACTTAAGAAAAGCGCAAGCGCCCTTGATCATCGACGTAAGGCGGTGAGGCCCACATCCTCGAAAAAGCAAGCTTTTTCTTCGTGCGAAGTAGCTCTAAGTAGCTTTCCTTTGTGCGATTACTTGTGGCAAAAACTTCGAAGATTATTCGATGATGCTTTTTCGCTGGAGCTAGACAAATTTTATATTTTTATCTTTTTGAAAAAAACACCCCTTTT
>JAWJLM010000009.1 GCA_040191315.1 Bacillaceae bacterium S4-13-56
GCTAGACAAATTTTATATTTTTATCTTTTTGAAAAAAACACCCCTTTTTGGGGTGTTTTCACTTAATTATCTAGCGGTTCCGATTTTTTTGTCATAAATACAAAAATAATAATCATAAGGATTATTTTCATCCTTTTCTCCCTGTTCTTTACTAACTAAGTTCCAATTGTCATAATCAATTTCAGGGAAAAATGTATCCCCTTCAAACCTTTCGTCTATTTTTGTGATATAGAGCCGATCTGTAAAAGGTAACAATAGCTTGAAAATATCACTTCCACCAATTACAAAAAGTTCATCATTTGATTGTTCCTTGAACAATTCTTGGACTTCTTTTATAGAGTGAACAACTTGGCAGCCATCCGGGTGGAAATCTTTATTTCGTGTTATAACAACATTGGTTCTGTTTGGTAACGGGCGACCGATGGACTCATAGGTTTTTCTGCCCATTAAAATAGTATGGTTAGTTGTTAATTGTTTAAAATACTTAAGATCGTTAGGTAATCTCCATGGCAAGTCCTTATCCTTACCAATCAAACCATCCTTATCCATTGCTACAAGTATTGAAATCATACAGAGACTTCTCCTTTTATATGGGGATGTGGGGCATAGTCAACTAGTTTGAAATCCTCATAAGTAAATGAAAATAAATCTGTTACACTTGGGTTTATTATCATTTTGGGTGGAGTCTTTGGCTCTCTCGTCAACTGTAGTTTTACTTGTTCTAGATGATTAGTATATATATGCGCATCTCCCAAAGTATGTACAAAAGTTCCAGGTTTTAATCCAGTCACCTGTGCCATCATCATGGTCAACAAAGCGTAAGAAGCAATATTAAATGGGACACCAAGAAAGACATCAGCAGATCTTTGGTATAACTGACAAGATAACTTCCCATCTGCAACATAGAACTGAAATAGGCAGTGACAAGGCGGCAAGGCCATTTCTTCTATTTCTGTTACATTCCAAGCATTAACAATCATCCTTCTAGAGTCAGGATTATTTTTAATCGTCTCCAGTACTTGAGTAATTTGGTCTACTGTCTTACCGTTAGCTCCCTCCCAGGATCTCCATTGCTTTCCGTAAACAGGCCCTAAATCTCCATTCTCATCCGCCCACTCATTCCAAATCCGTACTCCATGGTCATTGAGGTATTTAATATTTGTATCTCCATGTAAAAACCACAATAGTTCATAAATAATAGAACGAAGATGTAACTTCTTAGTTGTTAACAAAGGAAAAGAATCTTCTAGGGAGTATTTTGCCTGATAGCCAAAAACACTAATAGTACCTGTGCCAGTTCGATCCTCTTTTTCAACCCCTTCATCAAGAATATACTTGCAAAGATCTAAATATTGCCTCATTCATATTTTCCCCCTCAAAATTAGAGGGGAAATAGCCCCTCTATATGCTCTCACAGAATTGTACCATGTCTTTTTCTAAGGAAACAAGGCAACTCTAAAAACAACATTAATATCTATAAGTTGACAGTTTAGAGATAAATGCTGCCGTTTCAGGCGCTTTCTTTTTTAATTGGGCCTTTAAATCCTCATTTGCGTAATAGTAAGCAAAAGACTCTGAGAAATACTCACTAGAGTACACATTAAAATACTCCTGATCTCCGAATAAATGATGAACCTCACTCTTCCAAATTTTTTCAAAATCGCTTGCTAGACTATCATTATTTTTTAGTAATTTATAAATAGTGTGTCCTATCTCATGTAACTCTAAATTTACGGAGCGGTGACCATTGCCAGGATCACTTGCCCCAATTTTTGCCGATATTAACCACGACCCGCCCGAACCAGGAACGTCTTCCCAGGTTACAGGACTTTTCCAACCTCTAGGCTGTTCCCATTTTAAATGGTAAAGCCATGGCTCATCAGTTAAATCCCCATGAAATAATCGTATTTTAACTCCTGCACTCTCTAACCGTTGTAGTATGGGACGTTCGATAGACTGAATGTGGAAAATCATATTTGTCAATGAAGGCCAATCCTTTACCTCACTAGGGATATAAACCATTCGCTCTAAAATATCATAATTTGGATAAGTTTTAGCATATTCCAGCTGTTTTTCGCCAGAAGCTTTTTGAAGAATAACGCCAGTAAATGGACGTTTTGTATCAAGTCCAGATAATAAAAGAAGTAGAACGATAAGGGTAATTAGTAAACTATGTTTTTTCATGCTGTTCACCCTTTCTATCAGGAAATACTTCGTAGAATATTCTGCCTATTATATTATAAGTTTATCATATATAAAGGCAAAAATTGATAGAAACATTAATAAATTAGCAGGAAGTACTTTGTATTTCGACATTTTTCTACTATAGTTGCTTATTAATAGATCCATTGGATGATATAGGGAGAGGAATGATGAGACCTAAACAAATATGAGTTTTTATGTTGTTGCTAGCTTGTAGTTTCTTAATCCTGTTTTTAAATAAAGAATTTGATGGGAAATTCCAAAGCAAAGGACCTTCCCTTTATACTAAGGAGATAATACACACATTAGACAAATTTGATATGAAAGCCAACCTATGCAATTTACATTACAAAAATAATACAAATTAAAAAAGTACACATAGTCCCTTCCCCTTTTACATATTTATTATGGACATCACAATAAAGGGAAAGGGGTATTATAATGCCTTCATTTCTATCGAAGAAGAGACTAACTCAAGGCATGGCCGTTGGATTCATCCTTTCGCAACCTTTGGCTGTATACGCTGACGCATACCCTGTCTTAACAGATGAGGAATTTCAAAGCACAAGAACATTAAGCTTTGGACAGCAAGGAATTGCAGTTAAGACACTGCAAACCAAACTTAACCATTTGGGCTATTATAATGAGGAAATTAATGGCAAATTTGATCCATACACGGAGGTTGCTTTAAAGGAATATCAACGGGAAAATAATTTGGAAGTTACAGGGCAAGCTGACAAAAGAATTACCAAGCATTTGGTACAAACAGAAAGAGATTATTACATGAAACCATTACAAGATATTTCAGACCCTATTCAATTAGGCGAGAAAGGTAAAGAAGTAGAATTATTACAACGCGCTTTACATTTTTTAGATTACTACAATGGGGATGTAGACGGTATATTCGGACCTTCAACTGAGAGAGCAGTTAAATCTTTTCAAGCACAGGAAAACCTTCCTGTCACTGCCAACGTGGAACAAGAAATGCTAGAGAAAATGGTTAATGCATCTAAAAAACCAGTTAGACAAACTACTTATCGTAGAAGTACAACTACAAAAGATCCGAAAATTGTTCAAGTAAGTGCGAAAAGCTCTAATTCCTCTACTGTACAAATCGCACAGCAATATCTAGGGACCCCTTATATTTGGGGGGGAGAATCGCCAGGTGGATTTGATTGCAGCGGCTACATCCAATATGTATTTCTCCAAAAAGGAATAAAGGTTCCAAGAACGGTACCAGACTTATGGAATGTTTCGTTATCCGTATCGGAACCAAGTGTAGGAGATTTTGTTTTCTACGAAACATACAAACCTGGCCCATCACATATGGGTATCTATATTGGAAACAATAAATTTATTCATGCCTCCCTATCTAGAGGAGTAACCATAAGCGATATGACAGAAAATTATTGGACATCACGCTACTTAGGTTCACGACGTCTAGTTATAGATTAGTGGGCCACTCTTTATAAAATTGTTTTAAAAATCCATCCATAAATTGATGTCTTTCACAAGCTAATTGATATCCATATTTGGTGTTCATTAAATCCTTTAATTTTAAAAGCTTATCATAAAAATGCTGGATCGAAGTCGACGCAGACCCTTGAAGGTGTAATCCCTCTATATGTTGTGTTTCACTTCCAGGATTATATATTAATTGACCTTTAGCTCCACCATAAGCAAAAGTGCGTGCAATACCGATAGCTCCGATTGCATCTAAGCGGTCGGCATCTTGAACTACCTTCCCCTCTATTGTTGTGGGGGGGGTTTTGTTTTTGCTAAAGGAAACTTCCTCAATAATATTCATGGTCTTTTTAACTTCCTCATAAGATAAACCTCTTCCTAGAAGGAAATTGCTCATTTTGTTTTTTTCTTCTTCGGGATGTTCGCATAATTTATGGTCAAACAAATCATGAATCCAACCGGCTAATTGACATTGAAAAACGTCAGCACCCTCTTTAGTCGCTATTTGTTCTGATATGTGGACGACCCTCGCCATATGCCAGTAATCATGTCCAGTAGAGTCATTCTCAAATCTTTTTCTAACGCTTTCTTTAACTTCTGCTATTAACTCCATTTGTATCATAACTTAACTCCTTCTTTAATTATACAAAAGACCCCTGTGGGGTCTTTTGTTAGAACAATCCAGTTACAACACCATTCGCATCTACATCCATTTTGAGTGCTGCAGGTTCTTTTGGTAATCCAGGCATTGTCATTATATCACCTGTTAAAGCAACTAGAAATCCTGCACCTATTGAAGGTCTAAATTCCCTAATGGTTATTGTGAATCCTTCTGGTCTACCAAGAAGAGTAGGGTCATCAGAAAGAGAATACTGTGTTTTCGCCATACATATAGGCAAATGACTCCAACCAAATTCTTCAAATTGCTTGATTTGTTTTTTGGCTTTTGGCGATAATTCAATACCCACTCCCCCATAAACCTTCGTTACAATTTTGGTTATTTTTTCTTCAATGGAATCTTCCAGATCATAAATAGGTTTGAACTCATCCTTATTAGATTCCACCTTTTCTATAACCTTTGTTGCTAAATCTACTCCTCCATTTCCACCCTTTTCCCAAACTTCCGTCAAGCTCATCGTATACCCATTTTCTTGACACCATTTTTCTACAAAGGATAATTCTTCCTCCGTATCTGTTGGGAACTTATTTAAAGCAATGACAAATGGTAAGCCAAAAGCTTGTATAGTTTCAATGTGTTTTTGTAGGTTTTGCATTCCATTACTTAATGCCTCAACATTTTCCTGGGATAGCTCCTTCTTAGGAACACCCCCATGCATTTTCAAAGCACGAATTGTAGCTACAATAACTACAGCTGAAGGTTTGATCTTACCGGCTCTAGTTTTAATATCAAGGAACTTTTCCGCTCCTAAATCAGCTCCAAACCCCGCTTCTGTTACCACATAATCTCCAAGTTTAGATGCTAGCTTTGTTGCCATTATGCTATTACATCCGTGAGCGATATTCGCAAATGGACCACCATGGATAAGGGCCGGAGTATTTTCTAAAGTTTGAACTAAATTAGGCTTAATAGCATCCTTTAAGAGTAGTGTTAAAGCTCCCTCAACTCCAAGATCCTTTACTGTAACTGGTTGTTTTTCATAAGTATATCCTATGACAATTCTGGCCAATCGATTTTTTAAATCAGAAAGGCTATCCGATAAACAGAGCACCGCCATAATTTCAGATGCAACAGTGATATTAAAACCATCTTCTCGTGGAACCCCTTGAATAGGTCCTCCTAAACCAATGACCACATTTCGTAAAGCTCGATCATTTAAATCCAGGACACGCTTCCACTCGACTCGTCTAGCATCAATTCCGAGAGCATTGCCTTGATGAATATGATTGTCAATGAGGGCAGAAAGAGCGTTATTTGCAGTAGTGATAGCATGGATATCACCAGTAAAATGAAGATTAATATCTTCCATAGGCATTACCTGCGAATATCCACCACCTGCCGCCCCACCCTTAATCCCCATCGTAGGTCCTAAAGATGGTTCACGTAAAGCGATAATGGAACGTTTATTTAATTTATGTAAGGCTTGACCCAATCCTACCGTTACAGTTGATTTCCCCTCTCCAGCCGGTGTTGGACTTATAGCTGTAACGAGAATGATTTTTCCATCTGCTCGGTCTTCCCATTTTTCCAAAAGCTTATCCGAAATCTTTGCCTTATAATGTCCATAAGGCTCCCAATCCTCTTTTGAAAGCGATATCATTTCTGCTATCTCTTCAATCGGTTTCATGGTTGCTTCTTGAGCAATTTGAATGTCTGTTTTCATAGTCCCATCCTCCTTGTATATTTTACAAGTCTATTGTACAGTAAAAAGATCCTACTTTTCCTCAGTTTCATTAAAGAAGTACAATTGTTAATATTCTGTTTATTTTCGTTAATTTATTGGAAAAAACTAAAAAGATGATCCCTTAAAATAAAGAGGAATCATCTTTGATATTTAAGTTTTACTAAACATTTTATGATATTTCTCTTTGTTTTTCGGCCATTGCTTGGTTAACCCAGTCGTAGGCTTGTTCTACATCTTGTTTGGAAGGACTTTTCACATATGCGAGGGTGTTGTTTAGTCCAAGTGCTTCCCATTTGTATTCCCCCATTTTGTGATATGGGAGTAAGTCGATTCTTTTAACATTTGAATACTCACCTAAATATTCCCCTAATTTATTTAAGGAGGTTTTATCTAAGGTCAGTCCTGGCACTAATACGTGCCGAATCCAAACATTAATCGATTTTTCTCTTAATTTAGAAAGTAATTTCATAGTGTTTTTGTTCCCTAAGCCTGTAATATTCTTTTGCATATCTGATTCAATATGTTTAATGTCTAACAATACTAAATCACACACATCCAAAATTTCATCCATTTGAGGTGGGATAATAGCTCCACTTGTGTCAAGAGCTGTATGAATCCCCTTTTCTTTACAAGCTTTGAACAAAGCTAATACAAATTCGGGCTGCATGAGTGGTTCTCCACCACTTACAGTGATTCCACCTTTGGATGCCCTTATGAAAGGAAGGTAAGAACTAATTTCATTCATAAGGGAATCTATAGTAACTTCCTTCCCACCTGATTTGTCCCAAGTGTCTGGATTATGACAATATAAACACCTTAATGGACACCCTTGTGTAAACACTACGAATCGAATTCCTGGTCCATCAACTGTTCCACAGGTTTCTACTGAATGAATTCTTCCTTTCATGCTGACCATCCCTTTCTGTTATAGAGGTGAAAACGAATGTAATCATCCCCTTCATTCAACTACATCATTTCGTGGAACGTGCGGTTAATAACATCTATTTGCTGTTCACGAGTTAACTTGATGAAGTTTACAGCATAACCCGATACACGAATCGTTAACTGTGGATATTTTTCAGGGTGCTCCATGGCATCCATCAAAGTCTCTCTTTCAAAAACGTTTACGTTCATATGGTGTCCTTCTTTTGCTGCGTATCCATCTAAAATGGCTGCAAGATTAGCAATCTGTTCATCAGATTCTTTCCCAAGTGCCTTTGGAACCATAGAATGTGTTAAGGAAATTCCATCTAAAGAGTCTTCATAAGGTAACTTAGCAACCGATAATACAGACGCTAAGGCACCTTTTTCATCACGACCATGCATGGGATTGGCTCCAGGAGCAAATGGCTCTCCAGCTTTACGTCCATCTGGTGTGTTACCAGTTTTCTTTCCATATACCACGTTGGAAGTAATCGTTAAAATAGACTGAGTTGGTAAAGAATTTCTATAAGTCGGGTGCTTACGCAATTTATTCATGAATGTTTTAACAATAGATACAGCAATCTGATCAACTTGATCATCATTGTTACCGTATTTAGGGAAATCCCCCTCAATACTGAAGTCAGTAGCTAATCCATCCTCATCACGGATCACATGAACCTTAGCGTATTTAATAGCACTTAGTGAATCTGTTACAACGGATAGTCCCGCTATTCCACATGCCATTGTACGTAAAATTTCTCTGTCATGAAGAGCCATTTCTATTCTTTCATAAGCATACTTATCATGCATGAAATGAATAATGTTAAGAGTGTTAACGTAGAGTTTTGCTAACCAATCCATCATTTGATCGAACTTTTCCATCACTTCATCAAATTCTAAAACATCTTTTGTAATTGGAGCGAAGGCTGGGCCTACCTGTTTCTTAATCTTTTCATCAACACCGCCGTTAATTGCATAAAGGAGGGCTTTGGCCAAGTTGGCTCTTGCACCAAAGAATTGCATTTGTTTCCCAATCTTCATTGCCGATACACAGCATGCAATACCATAGTCATCTCCATATTCTTTAATCATAAGATCGTCATTTTCATATTGGATGGAGCTAGACTTGATAGACATTTTGCTGCAGTATTTTTTAAATGCTTCTGGTAATCTAGTAGACCATAGTACAGTTAAGTTTGGTTCTGGAGCTGGTCCTAAGTTATCTAATGTGTGTAAGAATCTGAAGGATGACTTTGTTACTAGAGTTCGGCCATCTAACCCCATGCCTCCAATAGATTCTGTTACCCAAGTTGGATCTCCAGAGAATAGTTCATTGTAATCTGGTGTTCTAAGGAACTTAACGATACGAAGCTTCATAATAAAATGATCCACAAGTTCCTGAGCTTGTTTTTCTGTTAAAATTCCTTTTTCCAAATCTCTTTCAATGTAGATATCAAGGAAAGTTGAAACTCTTCCAAGGGACATAGCTGCTCCATTTTGCTCCTTAATAGCTGCTAAATAACCAAAGTATAACCACTGAATGGCTTCTTGTGCATTATGAGCAGGTTTTGAGATATCATAACCATAGTTAGCAGCCATTTCCTTTAATTCTTGAAGAGCACGGTATTGTTCGGTAATTTCTTCTCGATCTCGAATGGTTTCTTCATTCATTACATCCGGAACAATTTTGTCGAATATTTCTTTACGTTCAGCCATAAGTCTATCTATACCATAAAGAGCGACTCTACGATAATCTCCGATAATGCGACCTCTTCCATAAGCATCAGGAAGACCAGTTATAATGCCAGCCTTACGTGCTAGTAACATTTCCTTTGTATAGACATCGAACACACCCTGATTATGTGTCTTACGATATTTCGAGAAAATTTCTTCTACAGAAGGGTCGAGCTCAAAGCCATATGCTTCACAGGCCTGCTTTACCATACGAATTCCACCAAAAGGTTGAAGGGATCTTTTAAATGGTTCATCCGTTTGGACACCCACAATTTGTTCTAAATTTTTATTTAAGTACCCAGCTTTATGAGAAACAATGGTTGAGATCGTGCTGCGATCTACATCTAGTACTCCACCGTTCTCCCTTTCTTTTTTGGATAACTCTAGTATTTGTTCCCATAATTGATTAGTAGCTTCTGTTGAACCTTCTAGAAAAGCCTCATCTCCCTCATAAGGAGTATAATTTTCTTGAATAAAGTCTCTTACGTCTATACGGTCCATCCACTTTCCACTTTTAAATCCTTGCCATTCTTTCATTTTTTTGCATCTCCTTTGTGATGTAATTCACAATTAAAATAAAAAAATATGTGAAACAATGAACATGTTTCCTTATTCAAACTGTACCATTTATTTTATTAATACACAATAATATAAATTTAAAAAATGTGTCTAAAATGTGATAACAACAAGTAGTTTGTTCAGATTTGTAGTTATAGTACAGAAATGCTAATTATATAACACATCAAATTATTCCATTATTTAACACTTAGTAAATTGGACACAATACCGTCCTTATCTTTTTCCCTTTAAAATCTTTGACACTTTTAATGAAATCAAGTAAAGTGAATATTATACGAACATTAAATATTAATAAACAAAAAATATTCGTGTTTAGGGGTGTTGTTTGTGGAAAATGTATTCGATTATGAAGATGTTCAACTTGTTCCTGCAAAATGTGTTGTGAATAGTCGATCCGAATGTGATACCACTGTTAAATTAGGAGGTAGAAGTTTTCGTTTACCTGTTGTACCTGCAAATATGCAAACAATTATCGATGAAAAAATCGCCTTATTTCTTGCAGAAAATAATTATTTTTATATCATGCATCGCTTTGAACCAGAAAAACGCTTAGATTTTGTAAAGGATATGAAAAATCGAGGGTTGTATGCTTCTATTAGTGTTGGGGTGAAACCCGAAGAATATAAACTTGTTGAAGATTTAGCGAAAGAAAATCTAATCCCAGAATATATTACAATTGATATTGCCCATGGTCATTCAAACTCAGTCATAGAAATGATTACACACATAAAGAGAAACCTACCTCAGAGCTTTGTTATTGCGGGGAATGTCGGAACACCAGAAGCAGTTAGAGAATTAGAACATGCAGGGGCAGATGCTACAAAAGTTGGGATTGGTCCTGGAAAAGTCTGTATTACTAAAATTAAAACTGGTTTTGGTACGGGAGGCTGGCAGCTTGCTGCTCTGCGCTGGTGTTCAAAAGCGGCTACCAAACCTATCATTGCAGACGGTGGAATTCGGACCCATGGAGACATCGCAAAATCCATTCGCTTTGGAGCCACAATGGTTATGATTGGTTCTTTATTTGCAGGGCATGATGAATCTCCTGGGGAGACATTCGAAAAAGATGGAAAACTTTTTAAAGAATATTTCGGATCTGCTTCAGAGTTTCAAAAGGGTGAAAAGAAAAACGTTGAGGGTAAAAAAATGTATGTAGAGCGCAAAGGATCGTTAATGGAAACCCTAATTGAAATGGAACAAGATTTACAGTCCTCTATATCCTATTCAGGTGGGGATAGTTTAGACAGCATTCGAACGGTTGATTATGTTATTGTTAAAAATTCAATATTTAATGGTGACAAAATCTATTAATTCCATGTCCATAATTAACCATTTTTCTTGACGAAACCTCTAAAATAAGCTATATTTACCCTAAGCAAAATTATGTGCGGATTCATTAAAGCAAGGAACTTCTATAGAAGTGGATGAGTTTGATGATCCCCCATATCTATAGTTTTTCCTTGCTTTTTTCTACCATTATTTTGCTTAGATTTAATTCACTTATGTGAAAGTTTTAGGAGGATTATTTACATGCAAAATGGCGTAGTAAAATGGTTCAATGCAGAAAAAGGTTATGGTTTCATTCAAGTTGAAGGCGGTAATGATGTGTTTGTTCATTACTCTGCTATTCAAGGAGAGGGGTTCAAAACTCTAGAAGAAGGTCAATCTGTTACTTTCGAAATCGTTGAAGGTGAGCGTGGACCTCAAGCAGCTAACGTCGAAAAACAATAATTGTAAACTTAAAGATGATGGTTTTACTATCATCTTTTTTTCTTTATCTATATACTATTGCATGAGTGCTATTTTACTCTTATAATAGGAAATTGTGTATGACTACACTCGCGGTTCGAGAACTCCCGCGTTATCAAAACTAGGAGGTAATGAAATGTATAATGAATTATGGGGATTGCTCTATGCAATCGTCAGCTTTTCCCTGCTACTTGTCAGTCTAAGAATTTTCGGGAAGTCTGGTATTCTTGTGTGGATTGCGTTTGCAACAATACTAGCTAATATCCAAGTCCTGAAAACAGTTGAATTATTTGGCCTAACAGCTACATTAGGGAATGTACTTTACGGATCAAGTTTTCTGGCTACGGACATTTTAAATGAAAGATATGGGGAAAAAGAGGCGAAAAAAGCAGTATGGTTAGGGTTTTTTTCATTGGGAATGATGATAATAACGATGCAATTTGGACTTCGCTTTATTCCACACAGCGAAGATTTTGCGCAAGGATCCTTAGAAACTATCTTTGGGCTTGTTCCCAGAATTGCTTTAGGAAGTTTAATTGCTTATATAATCAGCCAATATTTTGATGTATGGGTTTATTCAAAAATAAAAGCGATGATTCCTTCTGATCGATTACTATGGGTAAGAAATAATGTAAGTACTATGATATCTCAGTTATTAGATACAACCATCTTTTGTACCATTGCATTTTTAGGCACTTATCCAATGGAAACTTGGATTCAAATCTTTATAACCACGTACGTTTTAAAGTTTTTAGTCGCTGCATTGGATACACCCTTTCTTTATATTGCAAAAAAAATCAAACTCCCAGAATAGTAAGAAAAGCGCAAGCGCCCTTGATCATCGAC